>NZ_JBFODN010000209.1:0-24586 GCF_040908345.1 Aeromonas sp. R3-1 | reverse complement strand
CACCACGATGAGCGAGCTGAGCGACATGCCAGCCGCCGCCAGATAGGGGGGGAGCCAGCCGCAGGCCGCCAACGGCAACACCAGCAGGTTGTAACCGATGGACCAGGCGAAGTTCTCGATGATGATCTTGCGGGTACGCATTGCCAGCACTCTGGCTTCGAGCAGTCGGCTCAAGTCATCGGCCAGCAAGATGGCATCGGCGCTGTTTTTCGCCAGATCGGTGCCACCGGCCATGGCAAACGAGGCGTGAGCTCCGGCCAGTACCGGGGCGTCGTTGATGCCATCGCCCACCATGATGCTGATATCCCCTTGGGTTTCCCGGGCCTTGAGGTAGGCCAGCTTGCCATCGGGTGAGACCCCCTTGACCAGCTCATCCACCTCCAGCTCGCGGGCAATTTCGTCTGCCTGCAAAGAGCTGTCGCCTGTGAGCACGGTAGTTTGCAGACCGGCAGCCTTGAATGCCGCGATCAGCGCCCTGGCATCGGGGCGCAGGGTATCTTCCAGATTGAAGCGGGCCAAGACCTGCTGCTCGTCGGCCAGATAGATAGCCAGACCGCGGCCGCGTTCTTGCGCCGGATCCAGCCCAAGCCAGCGGGCACTGCCGATGCGGTAGCGTACGCCATCCACCAGCGCCGTGATGCCGTGACCGATGACCGGGGTGATCTCGCGAGCGGATGGCAACACGGCGATGCTGTCGGCAGGCAGCCGGAAGGCGCGAGCTATGGGGTGCTCGGATTGCGCCTCCATGGCCCGGGCGATGGCGAGGCAGTGCGTCTCGTCCATCTCTGCCAAGGTGGTGGTGCCTGTCAGACTGATCTCACCTGTGGTCAGGGTGCCAGTCTTGTCCATCACGATCCGGTTTGCCTTGGTCAGCACGTCCAGCACATGACCGCGGCGCAGCAGAATGCCGTTGCGGGTCAGATTGGCGGTGGCCGAGGTTAGCGCCGTCGGGGTGGCCAGCGACAGGGCACAGGGGCAAGTGGCCACCAGCACGGCGAGGGTGACCCAGAACGCCTGATCCGGTTGATGGAAGTGCCAGAAGGTCCAGACCGCAGCGGCAATGATCAGCAGCACCAGAATAAAGTGGCGCGACAGCTGATCCGCCATCTGGGCGATGGCCGGTTTGTCATCGAGGGCGTGATCCTGCAGCCGCATGATCTGGGCGATCCGAGACTCTTCGATACGGTGGCTGACCCGGATCTGCAGCGGGGCATCCGTGTTGATGGTGCCGGCATAGACCTGATCGCCGGGCTGTTTGAGCAGGGGCAGCTGTTCACCGGTCAGCATGGATTCGTTGAGGCTGGCTTGCCCTTCGACAATGATGCCGTCAGCTGGCAAGGTGGCGCCGGCCAGCACCCGTACCCGATCGCCGACCTGCAAGGTCTTGGCCGCTACCTCATGCTCCCCTTCATCATCGATGCGGGTCGCCATGATGGGCACCAGTCTGGCCAGGTTGGAGCTCGATTCCGACGCCTTGCGCCGGGCCCGCAACTCGAGAAAGCGCCCCAGCAGCAGGAAGAATACGAACATGGTGATGGAGTCGTAATAGACCTCACCGGTATTGAACACTGTGGCCCACATGGAGGCGATAAAAGCCCCAATCAGCGCCAGCGACACCGACACATCCATCGACAGGTGACCCTGTTTCAGACTGCGCCATGCACCCACGTAAAAGGGTTGGGCCGAGTAGATCATGATGGGGGTGGAGAGCAGCAGGCTTATCCACTTGAAGTAGACCATGAACTCATCTTCAACGCTGATGAAGAGATCCATATAGAGGGCCACGGCGCACATCATCACCTGCATCGAGCCAAGCCCTGCCAGTGCCAGCCGGAACATATAGCTGCGCACCTCTTTGGCGTAGAGCGCCTCTTGTTGATGGGTCTGGAACGGGTAGGCGCGATAGCCGATCTGGGCGAATCCCTTGAGAATGTCACTCAGGGATAGCTGGTCCGGATCCCATTTGATGCGAGCCCGGCGGGTGGTGGTGTTGACGTTGATGTAGCGCAGGCCGCCAAGGGTCATCAGGTGGCGTTCGATAAGCCAGGCACAGGCGGCGCAGGTGAGCCCTTCTACTGTCAGCTGGATTTCGCGAAGGGTACCGTTGTCGGTGACAAACTCCTGTTGCACTTCTGCCAGATCGTAGTGGGTGAGGGCGGCCAGCTCCTCGGGCACCAGATCCCCCTTGGTACCGGGGGCGGTGCGGTGATCGTAGTAACTGGCGAGGCCGCACTCCATGATGGTTTCTGCCACCGCCTGACAACCGGGGCAGCACATGGGGCGAACAATCCCCTTTATCTCGAGGGCATAGCCACTATTGGCGGGTACCGGCTCGCCACAGTGAAAACAGGGGGTCATGATTGATGCCCCCCTGAATGCAGAATGCAAGCAGCAGGGGCGGTGGCGAACACCGGCTCGCCACAGTGAGAACAGCCGGTCATGGCTTAGCGTCCTTTCGGGTCGAGTTCGACAGGGGCCAGGGTGGGCAGCTGGACGGTCTCTTGCAATCGCCACTGGTGATCAAAGGCATCGACGCGAATGTGCCACTTGCCGACCAGCGGCTTGTCGAAATGGAGGCGATAGGTGCCGCTCGCATCGGCGGTGATCATGTGTTCGCTGTCCTGACCGGCCAAGGTCGGGTGGAACAATGAGAGATAGAGAGCTTGCCCGGCAGGAATATCGCCGCTGATGGGTTTGAGGGTCAGCTCGTTGCCGTCAACCTCCAGTCCAAAGCGGATATTGAGCGCTTCGGAGCGGTCAAACTTGCTCAAGTCCTGATTGATCTCTTTCCCTTGTTTGTAATAGTCCTCGGCCACCAGATTGACCCCATCCTTGCTGGCGATGATGGCGGTGGCGATACTGCCGACAACGGCGGCAGTGGGGAGGGCGATGATAAACCAGGGCCAGAATTGGCGATACCACGGTTTGGATAGAGGTTGGGTCATGATTGCTACTGCCATGAAACGAATGATTAACGTGGAAGATGGTTTTTACGCAACACAAGATAACAAAAAGCCTCGAGGAGTCGAGGCTTTTTGCTGTGTAATCACGTGTTTATCACATGTTACAACGTTACGGGCGAACCTTATTTGGCAGACTGTTGATGAGACAGGCTGTAAACGTAGGAGGCCAGCAGGTGAACCTTGTCCTCACCCAGAATGTCTTTCCAGGCTGGCATCACGCCGTGACGACCGTGGGTGATGGTTTGCACTACCACTTCGCGGGAGCCACCGTAGAGCCAGGTGTTGTTGGTCAGGTCTGGCGCACCGACGGCAATACCGCCCTTGGCATCGGCCCCGTGGCAGGCAGCGCAGATGGCAAAGCGTGCTTCACCTTTCTTCGCTTCCACCAGGTCGACCTTGCGACCGGAGAGGCTCAGCACATAGGAGGCCACTTCCTGAACGCCATCTTTGCCGAGAATTTCACCCCAGGCAGCCATGATCCCCTGACGACCGCCCATGATGGTGGTCTTGATTTGATCAGGCTGGCCGCCCCATTGCCATTCGCTGTCGGTCAGGTTCGGGAAGCCGCGGCCACCACGGGCATCGGAGCCGTGGCACTGGGAGCAGTTCTGCAGGAACAGACGCTGACCCACTTTCAGGGCTTCCGGATCCTTGGCGATCTCGGTGATGGCACGATAGGTTTTGCCATCCGCTTCATAGGTGAGTTCACGGAACTTGGCGCCGTAGATCTCGTCAGCATTGGCGACCTCACGGTCATACTCCACCGCGCGACCTTCGGCCTTGGCCGATTCGGTTGCAGCCTTGGACTCGGCCAGCGAGCGCACGTCCTGGTTGGAACTTTGCCAGCCCAACAGGCCTTTGAAGTTGCCAAGCCCCGGGAAGGCGATCAGATAGACCAGACCGGTGACGATGAAGAAGAGGAACATGTAAGTCCACCACTTCGGCAGCGGGTTGTTGATCTCCTCGATGCCATCGAAGGAGTGACCCATCGATTTGCCTTCTTCAACACCCATCTTGTCCTTGCGGCACCACATCAGCAGCAAGAAGCAGCCGAGGATGGTTCCCAGACTGATGACAGTCACAAAAATGCTAAACAGAGTGCTCATTATTGTTTCGCTCCTGCGTTCTTTTTATCAGCACCGGGTTGCTCATCATCGGCAAAAACCAGATTGGCAGCCTCGTCGAAAGAGGTCTTGCGGCGTTTGCTGTAGGCCCAGACGATGATGCCAATCATGATGGCCATCAACAGCAGGGTATACAGACCGCGAAATGTGCCGTAGTCCATCTTCGCCTCCTTATTTCAGGGCATGACCCAGTGATTGCAGATAGGCCACCAGCGCATCCAGCTCGGTTTTGCCCTTGACGGCTTCGCCCGCACCCTGAATATCGGCGTCGGTATAGGGCACACCGAAGTGATCGCGGAACAGCGCCAGTTTTTTGCCGGTCATCTCGCCAGTCAGCACATTGGTATCAAGCCAGGGATAGGCGGGCATGTTGGATTCCGGTACCACATCGCGCGGGTTGATCAGGTGAACCTTGTGCCACTCGTCGGAGTAGCGGCCACCGACACGGGCCAGATCCGGACCTGTACGCTTGGAACCCCACAGGAATGGGTGCTCCCAGACGCTCTCACCTGCGACCGAGTAGTGACCGTAACGCTCGGTTTCGGCACGGAACGGACGGATCATCTGGCTGTGGCAGTTGGTGCAGCCTTCGCGAATGAAGATGTCGCGCCCTTCCATCTGCAGAGCGGTGTAGGGCTTGAGGCCCTCCACCGGCTCGGTGGTCTGCTTCTGGAAGAACAGCGGAGTGATTTCAACCAGGCCCCCCAGACTGATGGCGAAGATGATGCCGACCACCAGCATGGGAACGCTTTTTTCAAATATTTCGTGACGGTTATTGTTGCTCATGGGTTGACCTCTTCAATCATGCTGGCTGGGCGACAGGTTCCAGAGAACCTTTGGGCGCAGTGATGGTGCGATAGGCGTTGTAAGCCATCAGCAACATGCCGGTGACGAAGAAGCAGCCACCCAGGAAGCGCACGAAATAGAAGGGATAGGATGCCTGCAGCGCTTCAACGAAGCTGTAGGTCAGGGTGCCGTCTTCGTTGACTGCACGCCACATCAGGCCCTGCATCACGCCGGAAATCCACATGGCAACGATGTAGAGCACGGTGCCCACGGTCGCCAGCCAGAAGTGAACGTTGATCAGCTTGACGCTGTACATCCGGCCCTGGCCAAACAGGTTCGGGATCAGGTGATAAACCGCACCGATGGAGACCATGGCAACCCAGCCCAGCGCACCGGAGTGAACGTGACCAACGGTCCAGTCGGTGTAGTGGGAGAGGGCGTTGACGGTTTTGATCGCCATCATCGGGCCTTCGAAGGTCGACATGCCGTAGAAAGAGAGGGAGACGATCAGGAAGCGCAGGATGGGGTCATAACGCAGTTTGTGCCAGGCACCGGAGAGGGTCATGATGCCGTTGATCATACCGCCCCATGAGGGGACGAACAGGATCAGGGACATCACCATCCCCAGTGACTGAGCCCAGTCAGGCAGTGCGGTGTAGTGCAGGTGGTGCGGACCGGCCCAGATATAGAGGGAGATCAGCGCCCAGAAGTGGACGATGGAGAGGCGATAGGAGTAAACCGGGCGACCGGCCTGCTTGGGCACGAAGTAGTACATCATCCCCAGGAAGCCAGCGGTCAGCAGGAAGCCTACCGCGTTGTGGCCATACCACCACTGCACCATGGCGTCCATGGCGCCGGAGTACATGGAGTAGGACTTCATGCCGGAGAGCGGCACTTCCATGTTGTTGACAATGTGCAGCACCGCAACGGTGATGATGAAGGCGCCGAAGAACCAGTTGGCCACATAGATGTGGGAGGTGGTGCGCTTCATCAGGGTGCCGAAGAAGACGATGGCATAGGCGACCCATACCACAGTGATGGCGATATCAATCGGCCACTCCAGCTCGGCATACTCTTTGGCGGAGGTGTAACCCAGCGGCAGAGAGATAGCGGCAGAGAGGATGATAGCTTGCCAGCCCCAGAAGACGAAGGTTGCCAGCGGGCCACCGAACAGCCTTGTTTGACAGGTGCGCTGCACCACGTAGAAGGAGGTGGCCATCAGTGCACTGACGCCGAAGGCGAAGATCACTGCGTTGGTATGGAGGGGCCGCAGACGACTGTAAGTCAGCCACGGGGTCTCGAAGTTGAGGGCAGGCCAGATCAACTGGGCTGCGATCAGTACGCCAACCGACATGCCGACAATTCCCCAGACAATCGTCATGACGGTAAACTGGCGAACAACGGTGTAGTTGTACTCAGGATGGTTAGTTGTATGGCTCATCGTTATATTCCGCTTCCGATGCTGCTGTTGTTTGGTTTTGTATCCGGAGAACCGGACTGGCTTCATCAGCCACCGCCGACCAGTTGTTAACATCTGTTAACGAAAGGAAAAGCAAAAGATGGCTAAATGAAAACTGCATGGGAATGATACTGAAGTGACAGGTAAAATAACAGTATAAACAGTGATATATTTGGCTCCGTCCGGTCTCGATATGGCAGTTTTTTACCTTGTTCGAGATCACAAAAAACTATTTTAATTGCATCTTAATCGGGCTGTTTTTGATGAAAGAGAGACTTACCGCACGTAAAGTTTTGCACCTCGTACTGGTATTGGCGCTGTTATTGGCGCTGATGGCCTATCGCACCTGGTTTTCGGCCGATAACAGCGTCTCTGCTGACCAGAAAAAAGATCAGATTTGTGATCTTTCCCACACACCTTGCAGCGCGCTGATTGGTGACAAGTCGCTGACGGTCGCCATCAAGGAATTACCGCTGCGCGCTGAACATGACTTTGCCATCGCTATTACCGGCGGCGATCCGGCCATCAAACCGGTGAAAGCGACACTCGAAGGCAAAGATATGTTTATGGGCACCATTCCGGTTAGCTTTGAAGAAATAGATGGACAGTGGCAGGGGGTAACCCAGGTGGGGAGCTGTACATCACCCGTCATGGTCTGGTTGTTAAATATCGAGTGGAGTAATGGTCAACGCCAGCAATTGGCGCTTTCCGTTGCTCGGGAATAACGGCGCAAGAGGTGGGGAGTGGAAAAAATATTTGAAATTTCCCGGCCAGGCGTTACCTTCCCCAAACCATCAGGGAGTGAAGTTCATTTAATCATGATTGAAAAACAACCGTTTTATCGCACCCTCAACCAGCAGGCCAAGGCGCTGCTGGAGGGGGAAACCGATCTGATTGCCAATCTGGCCAACCTCTCCGCACTGCTTAATCAGGAGCTGGAGGAGATCAACTGGGTCGGTTTTTATCTGTTGCAGGGCGAGACCCTGGTATTGGGGCCATTTCAGGGCAAACCGGCCTGCGTGCGGATCCCGGTCGGCCGTGGGGTGTGTGGTACGGCAGTGGCAGAGGGGAGAACCCAGCTCATTGACGATGTCCACCAGTTCGACGGTCACATCGCTTGTGATGGCGCGAGCAACTCGGAAATCGTGATCCCGGTGCGCCGTGGTGGCGAGATCATCGGGGTGCTCGATATCGATAGTCCGATTTTTAACCGTTTCGACCAGCAAGACCGGATTGGCCTCGAAGAAACGGTGCAAATTTTGGAAAGCATGCTCTAAGTCATTGCTAGATGGTTCGCAAAAGGCCCCAAGCTCTCTATAATGGGGCCTTTGTTGTGCTCGGGACGTGCCCGTGCGTTTATATGAAAGCCAAGGTTATACATGGAAAACACTGAGAAGCTGAAGAACAGTAAAGAGATCGTTGCCTACCTGGTCGAGAAATTCCCGGCCTGCTTCGTTGCTGAAGGAGAGGCCAAGCCGCTCAAGATTGGCATCTTCCAGGATTTGGCCGAGCGTCTTGCTGACGATGCCAGAGTCTCCAAGACCATGCTGCGTTCCGCACTGCGTCAATACACCTCCAGCTGGCGCTACCTGCACGGTCTCAAAGCTGGTCAGGCTCGCGTTGATCTGGATGGCAACCCGGGCGAGCTGCTGACCGAAGAGCACATCGAGCACGCCAAGCAAGCTCTGAAAGAGAGCAAAGAGCGCGTATTCGCCAGCCGTCGTACCAATACCAAAGAGAAGGATGAGAAGGCTAAGAAGCCTCGTCGTCCTGCTGTGCGCAAAACCGAGAAAGCTGATGTAGCTGCCAAGCCGAAAGCTGCCGCCAAGGCACCGGTCGCTGACGCTCCGCTGGTTAAAGTGGATGCCGCTACGCTGAAAGTGGGCCAGGATGTGCGCGTCGTTATGGGTAAATTCCCGGTTCCGGCAACCATCAAGGAAGTAACCAAGGACGATGTTCAGGTCCAACTGCAGACCGGCATGATGGTGCGGGTCAAATCAGAGCACTTGGTTCTCTAAGGAGACAAATGTTGAAGCATGGCGTAATTCGTTTTTCCCTCGTTGCCTGTAGCCTGGCGCTTGCCGGGCTTGCACAGGCCATCGAGCCGGTGCTCAAGGAGAGTGATTTGCCTGTGTTGGCTCAAGAGAGCCAACATGCTACGGCCAGCAAGCGAATTACCAATCTGTTTACCCGCTCGCACTACAAACAGTTCAAGCTGGACGATGCCTTTTCCTCCGTGATTTTCGATAAATATCTGGAGAATCTGGACTACAGCCGCAACCTGTTTTTGGCCTCTGATATCAGCCGTTTTGAAAAGTACCGTAACGGTTTTGACACCGACCTCGAAAGAGGCCGTCTGGCTCCCGCCTACGAGATGTTCAACCTGAGTCAGCAGCGGCGTTATGAGCGGTTCGAATACGCCCTCAAACTGCTTGATACTCCTTTCGATTTTACCCAGACCGACAACTATGTGTTTGATCGGGAAGGGGCGGCTTGGCCCAAAGATGAAGCAGAGCTCAACGAGCTGTGGCGTCAGCGGGTCAAGTTCGATGCCCTGAGTCTCAAGCTCAGTGGCAAGGAGTGGCCCGAGATCAAAGAGCTGCTTGGCAAGCGTTACAACAACGCCATCAAGCGGATGTCCCAGACCGAGAGCGAAGATGTCTTCCAGCTCTTCATGAACTCCTTCGCTCGTGCCATCGAACCGCACACCAGTTACCTCTCACCGCGCAGTGCCGATCGTTTCAACACCGAGATGAACCTCTCGCTGGAGGGGATTGGTGCCGTGTTGCAGGCGGAAGATGACTTTACCGTCATCCGTTCTCTGGTGCCTGGTGGCCCTGCTGCCAAATCCAACCACCTCAAACCCGATGACAAGATCACCGGGGTGGGGCAGGAAGATGGCAAGATTGTCGATGTGATCGGCTGGCGTCTTGATGACGTGGTCGAGCTCATCAAGGGGCCCAAGGGGAGCAAGGTCAAGCTGGAGATCCAGCGTGGCAAGGGCGCAACTGCCAAGACCGAGCAGATCGAGCTGACCCGCGACAAGGTGCGCCTTGAAGATCGGGCTGCCAAGTCCAAGGTGATTAACGCCGAAGGCAAGAAGATTGGTGTCATCGAGATCCCGAGTTTCTACGTCAATCTGCACGATGACGTGATCAAGGAGCTCTCCAGTCTCAACAAGAAGAAGATCGATGGTCTGATCATCGATCTGCGCGGTAACGGCGGTGGCGCCCTGACCGAAGCCTCCGCCCTGAGCGGTCTCTTCTTTGCCAGCGGTCCCGTGGTGCAAATTCGTGATCACATGGGCCGTATCACGGTCAATGGCGATGACGATGGCAACGTCTATTACGGTGGCCCGATGTCGGTGATGATCGACCGCTACAGTGCCTCGGCCTCCGAGATCTTCGCTGCCGCCATGCAGGATTATGGCCGCGCGTTGATTCTGGGTGAAAACTCGTTCGGCAAGGGGACGGTGCAGCAGCATCGCAGTCTCGCCAAGGTCTATGACTTCTACGAGCAGCCGCTCGGTCACGTGCAGTACACCATCGCCAAGTTCTACCGGATCGACGGTGGCAGCACCCAGAACAAGGGCGTTGCGCCGGATATCAGCTTCCCGACACCGGTTGCTCCGGAAGAGACGGGCGAAAGCCGTGAGTTCAATGCGTTGCCGTGGGACAAGATTGCCTCCGCCAACTACGAGAAACTCGGCAACTTCGCCAGCGTACTGCCCAAGTTGCAGGCGGCGCACGATGCCCGGATCGCCAAGGATCCCGAGTTTGCCTATGTGATGCAGGACATCGCCGACTACAAGGAGGAGAAAGACAAGAAGTCGGTCTCCCTCAACGAGGCGGAGCGTGTTGCAGAGCAGGCGAAACAGGATGAGAAAGCGCTCAAACGTACCAACGAGCGTCTGGCACGTCTTGGCAAGCCGGCGGTGAAGAGTCTGGATGAGCTGCCCGCTGATTTTGAAGCGCCGGATGAGTATCTCATCGAAGCGGCCAATATCACGGCAGATCTGGCCAAGGTCAGCAAACGCAGCTGACAAAGCGACCTCCAATGCACAAGGGCGACTGCGGTCGCCCTTTCTTTTTGTCTGGTGTATCTGACGTAATGCAAATTGTTTGACCCCGCCAGTTGGTTGTGACAGCCTCTTTCTCGCCTTTAACAAGCGTGGAAGCAGACAATAATGACCGATCACTCCCAGGCCATGACGGCCAAATATCGCCAGGATTATCAGGCGCCGCTCTACTGGATCGACACCATCGACCTCGATTTCCAACTGCAGGAGCCGCTGACCCAGGTCACCGCCATCACCCGCATTCGTCGCAACGGTGAGCACAATGCGCCGCTGATCCTCGATGGTGAACAGCTGACTCTCAAGAGCGTTGCCATTGATGGCATTCCCTGTGACCACTACGAGCAAGGCGAGAGCAGTCTGACCCTGTTCAACCTGCCGGCCGAATGTGTGCTGACCATTGTCACCCTGTTGGATCCGGCCGCCAACACCGCGCTGGAAGGGCTTTACAAGTCTGGCGATGCCTACTGCACCCAGTGTGAAGCTGAGGGCTTTCGCCGCATCACCTATTATCTGGACCGCCCCGACATTCTGGCGCGTTACAGCACCCGCATTACCGCCAACAAAGCTCAGTTCCCCTTCCTGCTCTCCAATGGCAACAAGGTTGACAGCGGTGATCTGGATGGCGGCCGTCACTTCGTGCAGTGGCAGGATCCTTTCCCCAAACCGAGCTACCTGTTTGCGCTGGTGGCCGGTGATTTCGATGTGGAGCGCAGCCACTACACCACCAAGAGCGGCCGCAAGGTTGCCCTCGAGATCTTCGTCGACAAGGGCAACCTCGATCGCGCCGGTTTTGCCATGGAGAGCCTCATCAACTCCATGCGTTGGGATGAGCAGCGTTTCGGCCTTGAGTATGATCTCGACATCTACATGATCGTCGCGGTGGACTTCTTCAACATGGGCGCCATGGAGAACAAAGGGCTCAACATCTTCAACTCCAAGTTCGTGCTGGCCAATCCGGCCACCGCTACCGATGGCGACTACCACGGTATCGAACGGGTGATCGGTCACGAATATTTCCACAACTGGACCGGCAACCGCGTCACCTGTCGTGACTGGTTCCAGCTCAGCCTGAAAGAGGGGCTGACGGTATTCCGGGATCAGGAGTTCTCCTCCGATCTGGGCTCCCGTGGCGTCAACCGCATCAACAACGTGCGTACCGTCCGCGGCCCGCAGTTTGCCGAAGATGCCGGCCCCATGGCACACCCGATCCGCCCGGATGTGGTGATCGAGATGAACAACTTCTACACCCTCACCGTCTACGAGAAAGGGTCGGAAGTGATCCGCATGATGCACACCCTGCTGGGGGAAGAAGCCTTCCAGGCTGGTATGCGTCTCTACTTCGAGCGTCACGATGGCTCGGCCGCTACTTGTGATGATTTCGTGCAAGCGATGGAGGATGCTTCCGGTGTGGATCTCGGTCGTTTCCGCCGCTGGTACAGCCAGTCCGGCACCCCCGAGCTTACCGTTACCGACGAGTATGATGCCGCCAGCGGCATCTATCGCCTCCATGTGAGCCAGCACACCCCGCCGACTCAGGATCAACCGCAAAAGCTGCCGCTGCATATCCCTCTCGACATCGAGCTTTATGACGAGCAGGGTGCCGTCATCCCGTTGCAGTATCAGGGAAAGGCCATCGGCAACGTGCTCGACGTGCTGGAAGCGGAGCAGACCTTCGAATTCGATCGGGTGCCGGTCAAGCCGGTTCCTTCTCTGCTTCGGGACTTCTCCGCGCCGGTCAAGCTGCACTATGACTACAGCGACGAAGCGCTCGCCTTCCTGATGCGCTTTGCTCGCAACGAGTTTGCCCGCTGGGATGCGGCCCAGATGCTGATCAACAAAGCGGTCATTGACGGGGTGGCACGGGTCCAGCATGGGCAGGGGGTTGAGCTCTCCCAAACCCTGCTGGCCGCCTTCGTCGCCATTCTGGACGACAGCGATCTCGATTTGGCCCTCAAGGCGGAGATCCTGGCGCTGCCCGGTGAGGCGACCCTGGCCGAGCTGTTCGAGGTGGCCGATATCGATGCCATCCATCAGGTGCGCGGCGCGATCCATACCCGTCTTGCCGAGGCCTTTGGCGCGCGCTTGGCGGTGACCTATCAGAGTCTGCGTCTGAACGGTTATCAGGTGGTGCATGCCGACATGGCCAAGCGGGCCCTCAAAGGGGTGGTGCTCGGCTATCTGGCGGCACTGGATGCGGAGCATGCCGATGCGCTGGTGCGCGAGCAGTATGCAACTGCCGACAACATGACCGACACCCTGGCGGCGTTGCAGGTGGCCAACGGCTATCTGTTGCCATGCCGCGCCGCGCTGCTGGCCGATTTCGAGGGCAAGTGGGCCAAGGATGGACTGGTGCTGGACAACTGGCTGCGGCTGATTGGCAGCAAACCGGCTGCCGATGTGCTGAGTGAAGTGAAACAGGCGATGAGTCACCCCACTTTCAGCATTCGCAATCCGAACCGGCTGCGAGCACTGATCGGCAGCTTCGCCATGAGCAATCAGGTGCAGTTCCATGCGGTGGATGGCAGCGGTTACCGCTTCCTGACCGATCTGCTGATCGAGCTCAACGAGGTCAATCCGCAGGTGGCCTCCCGCCTTATCACTCCGCTTATCCAGTTCAAGCGATTGGATGAGGCGCGCAAGGCCCTGATCCGCGCCGAGCTGACCCGTCTTGCCAACCTTGAGGGGCTGGCACGGGATCTGTTCGAGAAGGTCAGCAAGGCGCTGCAGCAGTAAGTATCGACGGGGCAGGGGCGTGAATGCGCCTGCCCCTATTGTGTGATTTGTCGTGTGATCAGGAGCAAGCGTGAAGCAGTTTACTTTTCGGCTCTCATTGAATAGCGATGAGGTGATGCTGATGTATCAGGGCCATGCCAAACGGCTGGTGGTGCGCAGCGAACAGGGATTGACCCTGGAGCTTGGCATAGAAAAAATACGCCCCTTTGTCGCCATCAATGGTGTGCATGGCTATTTTCGGCTGAAAACCCAGGACGATTACCGCTTTATCAGCCTCGAACGCATAAATTAACAAAAATCGAACAGATTACCGACTGTTTATCTGCTTTGCGTCACTATCTATCCGGTAAACTGGCACAAAGGTAGTGGGAATTTCTGTATTTTTGGTTATTTACAAAATTTCTCACAGTTTAAGCCGTGATCTGCACCTTGTTTTTAACATCTCGTTAGCACCTTTCCTCGCCTTCCCTTATCCAAGCCATTACACTTCGCAACAACTCTGCACCAGCGGGTAACCAGGGTGGTTGCCTCTGCGTCGGTGGTTAATGTCGTCCGATAAGGAATATAAAAATGGCATTGAAAGACGCCCCTACCTCAGTTCTGCTCGAAAACGTTCTCAGTCTGATCCATCAGAAGTTGCCCAAAAACAGTGCCTCTCTGGTCGAGCGCTTCGTTGCCAAGTTCTACGGCAACATGGCGAGCTCCGACCTGCACGATCGCAATGACAGCGATCTCTATGGCGCGGCCCTGAGTCTGTGGAATGCCCTCAATCAGCGCAGCGGTACCGATCCCTACATCCGGGTCTACAATCCCGAGCTGACCCGTCACGGCTGGCAATCGCCCCATACCATCGTCGAGGTGATCCTGCAGGACTCCCCCTTCCTGGTGGACTCCATCCGAATGGCGCTTAAACGGCTCAATATCACCGCCCACATGATGCTGCACCAACCGCTGCACCTCATTCGCGGTTCGGATGGCAAGATTGACGCCATTCTGGAGCTAGACAACACCGACGGGCAGACCTCGGTTGAAACGGCATTCCTTATCGAGATCGATCACCTCACCAGCGAGGAGCAGATGGCCGCGCTGGCTGCCGAGCTCAACTCGGTGGCTGGTGAAGTGGCGCTGGCAGTCGGCGACTGGCAGCCCATGCTGGCCAAGCTCAATGAGATCATTGACGAACTGCCCAAGCGCAAGCACCCGGTCAGCAAGGAGGAGGTGGCCTCCTGCGTTGCTTTCCTTAAATGGGTGGCTGCTCACAACTTCACCCTGATGGGGTATCGCCGTTACGACGTCAAGGCGGTGGAGGGGGATCACGAGATCCTGCCGCAGGCGAGCTCCAGTCTGGGTCTGATGAAGAACTCCATCAAGGAGGTAGGCCAGCGTCTTGGCAACATGCCGGCCAGTGCCCGCCACGCCGCCCTGAGTTCTGACCTGCTGATCCTCACCAAATCCAACAGCAAGTCCCGGGTGCACCGTCCGGCTTATGTGGATTACATCGGCATCAAGCGCTTTGACGAGCATGGCAAGGTGATCGGGGAAGATCGCTTCATAGGTCTTTACGCCTCTTCCATCTACAACACCAGCGCGACCCAGATCCCGCTCATCAGCCATCGTCTCGAACGCATCATGGCTGCCTCCGGTCACGAGAAGGGCTCCCACGCCTACAAGGCGCTGCTCAACGTATTGGAAACCTATCCTCGCGATGAGCTGATCCAGGCCCGCGAAGAGGAGCTGCTGGCTACCGGCCTTGGGGTGCTGGAGATGCAGGAGCGGGACATGCTGCGGCTGTTCGTGCGCCGGGATGTCTATGGTCGCTTCTTCTCCTGCATGGTCTATGTCACCAAGGAGCGCTACAACACGGCGCTGCGGATCAAGACCCAGCAAATATTGCAGAAATATTTTGGCAGCAATGAAGAGGTGGAGTTCAACGTCTACTTCACCGAAGGCGTGCTGGCGCGGACCCACTACATAGTGCGGGTCAACAACAACAACGTGGATGTGGATGTGAACGAAGTACAGAACAACCTGATTGAAGCGGCCCGCAGCTGGGACGACAGACTCGACTCCGTGCTGCTTTCCCACTATGGCGAGGCCCGTGGCAACGAGCTGCGCCGCCGTTTCAGCACCGCCTTCCCTCGCGCTTACAAGGAAGATGTGCTGCCGGGCTCTGCCGTGGCCGACATCATGGCGCTCGATAACCTGAGCGAAGCCGAGCCGCTGGGCATGCTGTTTTACCGCGCGCAGGAGGAGGAGAACGATCGTCGGGTACGGCTCAAGCTGTTCCATCGCACCGAGCCCATTCACCTTTCCGATGTGCTGCCGATGCTGGAGAACATGGGACTGCGGGTGATCGGCGAAACCCCTTATCAGGTACGCACTCCGGCTGGCGATCTGTTCTGGATCCTCGACTTCTCCATGCTGCTGCATGGCGAGCAGCCCTTTGATCTGGCCCAGAGCCAGCAGCGCTTCCAGCAGGCGTTTGCCGCCATCTGGAACAAGCAGCTGGAAGATGACGGCTTCAACCGGCTGGTGCTGGGCGCGGGTCTCACCGGCCGTCAGGTGTCGGTGCTGCGCGCCTATGCCAAATACATGCGCCAGACCGGCGTATCCTTCAGCCAGTCCTATATCGAAGAGACTCTGACCCGTTACCCCGACATCGCCCAGTTGCTGTTTGCTCTGTTCGAACAGCGGCTCGATCCAGCCGGCAAGCAGGACGCCAAGGTGCCATCGCAAGATGCCAAGGCATCCGCCAAGCTGCACGAGGAGCTTGCCGCCAAGCTGGATCAGGTGGCCAACCTGGACGACGATCGCATCATTCGCCGCTATGTGGAGATGATCGACGCTACCCTGCGCACCAACTACTACCAGCTGGACAAGGCGGGTAACATCAAGCCCTACATCTCCTTCAAACTGGCACCGTCCAGCATCACCGACATGCCGCTGCCGTTGCCGAAATTCGAGATCTTCGTTTATTCGCCGCGAGTGGAAGGGGTGCATCTGCGCTGGGGCAAGGTCGCCCGTGGCGGCCTGCGCTGGTCCGATCGAAAAGAGGACTTTCGCACCGAAGTGCTGGGTCTGGTGAAAGCCCAGCAGGTCAAGAACACTGTCATAGTACCGGTGGGGGCCAAGGGCGGTTTCTACTGCAAACAGATGCCGGTGGGGGCGCCCCGCGCCGTCATTCAGGAGGAGGGCAAGGCCTGTTATCGCCTGTTTATCCGCGGCCTGCTCGATGTGACTGACAACATCATCGGCGGCGAGGTGATCCCGCCGAAATCCGTGGTACGCCACGACGAGGATGACTACTACCTGGTGGTCGCTGCCGACAAGGGCACAGCCACCTTCTCCGACATCGCCAACGAGATCAGTCTCGAATACGGTCACTGGCTCGGTGATGCGTTCGCCTCCGGCGGCTCGGTCGGTTACGACCACAAGAAGATGGGCATCACCGCCCGTGGTGCCTGGGAGTCGGTCAAGCGCCACTTCCGCGAGATCGGCGTCAACTGCCAGACCACCGACTTCACTTGCGTGGGGATTGGGGACATGGCGGGCGACGTGTTCGGCAACGGCATGCTGCTCTCCGAGCACACCCGGCTGGTGGGTGCGTTCAACCACATGCACATCTTTGTTGACCCCGCTCCGGATGCGGCCAAGAGTTTTGTCGAGCGCCAGCGCCTGTTCGATCTGCCGGGCTCCAGCTGGGATGACTACAACCGCGAGCTGATATCACAAGGGGGCGGCATCTTCCTGCGCTCTGCCAAATCCATCAAGCTGAGCCCCGAGATGCAGACCCTGCTCGGCACCGACAAGGCCAGCATGGCGCCGAACGAGCTGATCAAGGCGCTGCTCTGCCTTAATGTCGACCTGCTGTGGAACGGCGGCATCGGCACCTATGTGAAGAGCGCTCGCGAGAGCGATGGGGAAGTGGGCGATCGCAGCAACGACGCACTGCGGGTCAATGGCCGCGATCTGCGGGCCCGTATCGTAGGAGAGGGGGGCAACCTTGGCTTTACCCAGCTCGGCCGGGTGGAGTACGCCAGTCAGGGCGGTCGCATCAATACCGATTTTACCGACAACGTGGGTGGGGTGGATTGCTCTGATAACGAGGTGAACATCAAGATCCTGCTCAACCAATTGGTGGCGGCAGGGGATCTGACCCTCAAGCAACGTAACCAGATGCTGTATGAGATGACCGACGACGTGGCGCAGATCGTGATCACCAACGCCTATCGCCAGTCCCAGTCTATCTCGGTCACCAGCTTCCGCGGCTCTGAACAACTGAAAGAGCAGCAGCGCTTTATTCAGGGGCTGGAGCGGGAGGGCAAGCTCGACCGTGCGTTGGAGTTCTTGCCCTCTGACGAGGAGCTCTCCGAGCGGATGGCGGCAGGGCTGGGGCTGACCCGCCCCGAACTGGCGGTGCTGGTGGCTTACGGCAAGATGGTGCTGAAAGAGCAGCTCAACTGCCCGGAAGTGACCGACGAGCCCTTCCTCGCCAACATGCTGGTCACCAGCTTCCCGGCCAAAGTACAGCAGCAGTTTGGTGCCCAGCTGGCCGATCACCCGCTACGCGGCGAGATCATCGCTACCCGGGTGGCCAACATGCTGGTCAATGACATGGGGCTCAACTTCGCCAGCCGAATGAAGGACGAGACCGGTGCCTCGGTGGCGGAAGTGGCCTGCTGCTTCGCCATGGCCCGCGAAGTGTTTGGCATGAACCAGTTGTGGCGCGATATCGAAGGGTGCGACAACCTGGTTGATGCCCAGACTCAGCTCGAGCTGATGTTCTACAGCCGCCGCATTGTGCGCCGAGCCACCCGCTGGTTCCTGCGCGCCCGCAATCGCAGCTGGAGCATCAGCGAGAACATCGCCTTCTTCCGTCCGGCGTTCGAGACCTTAGGGAAGCACCTTTACGAGGTGATGGATGAGAGCGAAGTGGCCGAGCATCGTCAGGCTGTTGCCAAGTGGATGGAGAAACAGGTGCCTGAGGCCATTGCCCGTCAGGTCGCCCATATGAGCAGCCTCTTCTCCAGCCTGGATCTGGCGCAGATTGCCGCGGAGCACAAGACCGATATCCTGCGCGCCGCCAATGTCTACTATCGCCTCGGAGCCAAACTGGATCTGCACTGGTTCCTCGACCAGATCAACCATCAGCCGGTCGGCAACCACTGGCAGGCGATGGCGCGAGCCTCCTTCCGCGAAGATCTTGACTGGCAGCAACGCAGTCTCACTTCTGTGGTGCTGGAAGGGTGCAAAGATCAGGGAGAATGCGCTACCATACTGGCCGACTGGATTTCGGAGCATGAGCAACTCTTGTCCCGTTGGACCCACATGTTGGCCGACTTCAAGACCACCAGCACTCACGAGTTCGCCAAGTTCTCGGTGGCCTTGCGAGAGTTGAACCTGCTCCAGTTGAATTGTCGGGCACTTTAATTGCCAGATTAAGGCATGACACCGACATTACACCCAAAGCCCCGGCCAGTTGCCGGGGCTTTCTTTAAGGAGCAAAGATGTTGTACCCCATCGCCAGGCATTTCCTGTTCAAACTCAATCCGGAACAGGCTCACGATCTCTCCATGAAATATTTGCCCCGCCTTCTCGGTACGCCACTCGATTGTTTCTTCCGCCAGAATTTGCCGAAACGCCCCGTCACTGTCATGGGGCTTTCTTTTGCCAATCCGGTGGGATTGGCGGCCGGTCTGGATAAAGATGGTGAGTGCATTGACGCGCTGGGCGCCATGGGATTTGGCTTTATCGAGGTCGGTACCGTCACCCCCAGACCCCAGAGCGGCAATGACAAGCCGCGCCTGTTCCGGGTTATTCCGGCAGAGGGGATCATCAACCGGATGGGATTCAACAACAAGGGGGTTGATCATCTGGTGGCCAAGGTAAAAGAGGCCAAATATCAGGGGGTCATCGGTATTAATATCGGCAAGAACAAAGACACTCCCATCGAACAGGGCAAGGATGATTACCTGATCTGCATGGACAAGGTTTATGATCATGCTGGTTATATTGCAGTCAATATCTCTTCCCCCAACACCCCGGGGTTGCGTTCGCTGCAATATGGCGAGGCGCTGGATGAATTGCTGGCAGCCCTCAAGGTACGTCAGCAAGAGCTGGCCGCCCAATATAAAAAGTATGTGCCGCTGGCGGTTAAAATTGCCCCGGATTTAAGCCTTGAAGAAATAGATCAGGTGGCCGCGTCGCTGGTGCGTAATGGTATTGATGGGGTTATCGCCACCAATACCACCCTCGAGCGCGAGATGATTTATGACATGCCCCACGCCGGTGAAGCGGGTGGCCTGAGTGGTCGTCCGCTGCAGCATAAGAGTACCGAGGTGATCCGTCATCTGGCCAAGGCGCTCAATGGTGCTCTGCCAATTATCGGTGTGGGTGGTATTGATAGTGCCATGGCCGCCCGTGAAAAATTGGCCGCCGGTGCCAGTCTGGTACAAATTTATAGCGGCTTTATTTATAAAGGGCCGGGGTTGGTCAAAGAGATTGCGACCAATATTTAAGAAATAGATGGCGGAGCCCTTTATTTGACGTTGCTGATTTCCTGCATATGGAATAAAGTCAACTGGTAATTATCAAGTAAGGGCTCCAACATGTTTATCCAACCGACCGATAGCTGGAAATGGCACTATGATGCCCAGAGTGACCGTCTGATGTTGGACCTGTCTGATAACATGTTATTTGCAACCGAGTATAAAGGGCGACAATTGGTGCCCAGCTCATTTGCAACCCAGCCTTTTTGCGTCGATGATGCAGCCCTCTATTATCAGTTGATGGATAAAGCAGCCGAACTTGAGTGGAGTATTCCCCATCAGGTGCAACTGGTGCTTAATGCCATCGCGGTCAGTCGTTTTTATAAACCCCTGATGCCGCAAAGCTGGTTTTTTAGTGAACAGCATCCGCAAGTGATCCCGCAAAACGGTGATCTGGTCTTGATGAATACACCCCATGGCAACGGCGAATTTATGGTCATTGAGGCAGGGGATCAGGCTAGCGTCTGTTTGAACCTCACTGCCGATCTGGTATTGACCACCAGTAAAACCTTGCCGCGTTTTGGGGTGATCAAGGTGATGAATAACCGGATGAAACCGCGTATTACCGTGACCGAGCAATATCGTCAGGTCAGTTGATATCTTTTCATCAATTGTTTTATCTCTGTGATTACACCGCTGCTTGTTTTTACTGTTGTCACCTCAATCGCGCTTCGTTTCTGATACTTCATTGATCCGCGAACATCTTGCCCATTCTAATTGATCTTCATGGTTGTGGCTCGGCCTCTCTTGAGGCTTGTTACATCCACTTGCACCTTGTGTTCTGACCCACGCAGTATCTTGGTATTCCGTGCTGTAAGCACGGTACTTCCCTCTGTTTCGCTCTGCTTGCGTAGTGCCTCCACCTCGCTATCAACACATCACTCACTGCTGCGATTTTCTTCATACGACATTTTATGCTTGAAACGAGAGCTATTCTCACTTACTTTTTGTTATAACATAACAAAATGGAGTTGCCATGAAGCCTCATATTCACCCGGATTATCGTTTGGTGCTGTTCCATGACACGGCGGCAGATGCCTTTTTCCTGGTCGGTTCAACCATCAAGAGCGATCGCCGCTATACGTGGCAAGACGGGAAGGAGTATCCCTATGTGTCGCTCGATGTTTCCAGCCAGTCGCACTCGTTCTATACCGGCAAGCAGAAGCAGGTATCGAGCGAGGGGAGTGTGGCCCGTTTCAACAAGCGCTTTGGCGCATTTTCAAGCAAGAAGGAGTCCTGAATGCAGGTCGTCTGTTCACTCAAATCCGCACGGGCGCGTCATCCCGATTGTCAGTTGGTGCGCCGCCGCGGCAAATTGTTCGTGATTTGCAAAAGCAATCCCCGTTTCAAGGCTCGTATGAAGTGATCCGCTAAATGATGTCTGGCCCCATGATCTCGCCATCGGGTAGTCATGGGGTCTCTTGCCTTTCTCTCTGTCTACCAATCTGTTTCCATCCTGCTGTTTGCGCCGACTTTTGCATGCTCCAGCCCGCCTGATGAGGTATAATGCGGCACTATTTTTATGGGTTCCCCGTGAGCGTGATGAAAGAATTTTTTGCAACCTGCCCCAAGGGGCTGGAAAACCTGTTGGCCGATGAGCTGACCAATATTGGCGCAGAGCTGGTCCGTGAGACCGTGGCTGGCGTCCATTTCAAAGGCGAACTGGCGATTGGCTACAAGGCCTGCCTGTGGAGCCGTTTTGCCTCCCGTATCGTGCTGGTGCTCTCCGAATTCCAGATGAACGATGATCTGGATCTCTATCTGGGCGCCCACACAATCCCCTGGGAAGAGCACTTCTCCGGTACCTCTACCATCGCGGTGGACTTTACCGGTACCAACCCTGCCATTCGCAATACCCAATATGGCGCGCTGAAAATCAAGGATGCCATCGTCGACCGCTTCACCAAGCGCGGTCACGTGCGTCCGGACGTGGACAAAAAGTCGCCGGATATTCGCATCATGGCGCACCTGGGCAAGGGCAAGGCCAATATCACGCTGGACTTGTCAGGCCCGGCACTGCACCAGCGTTTCTATCGTCAGGGAACAGGTGAAGCACCGCTCAAAGAGAACCTGGCCTGCGCCATGATTGCCCGTAGCGGTTGGGCCGGTGAGCCCATGATGGACCCGATGTGCGGTTCCGGTACCTTGCTGATTGAAGCGGCCTTTATCGCCGCCGACATGGCACCGGCGCTGCGTCGCGAGCGCTTCGGTTTCGATCGCTGGCTGCAGCACGATAGCGAGCTGTGGCAGAGTCTGATGATGGAAGCGCAAGTACGTGCCAAACGTGGCATGCAGCGTTGCGAAGTAAAACTGTTTGGTTGCGATGCCGACCAGCGCGTGCTGCTCAAAGCCCGTGATAACGCCAAAGCTGCCGGCGTGGCCCACCTCATCACCTTCAAGCAGGCCGACGTCACCAAGCTGGAAAACCCGCTGCCGATGCCTGCCACTGTTGAAGGGGAAGAAGGTCAAGGGGAGGCCCGCCAGGTCGGTATGCTCATTTCCAACCCGCCTTATGGCGAGCGTCTTGGTGAGTTCCCGGCGCTGCTGGAAGTCCATCAGGCCCTTGGCGATGCCCTGCGTCGCAGCTTCCAGGGTTGGAAAGTCTCCATTCTTTCCGCATCGCCCGAGCTGCTCAGCTGTCTGCGCCTGCGCGCCGACAAGCAATATCGCCTGTTCAACGGCGCCCTCGAGTGTCAGCTGCGCAATTATCAAATCGCACTGGACTCCGTGGCTTCCCAAAAAGAGGTGGCGCAGGACTTTGCCAACCGTCTGCGCAAGAATCTGAAAACCCTCGAGAAATGGGCCAACAAAGAGGGCATCGATTGCTATCGCATCTATGACGCCGACTTGCCGGAATACAACGCCGCCATCGACCGCTATCAGGACTATCTGGTGGTGCAGGAGTATGCCGCGCCCAAGGACATCCCCGCCCAGAAGACCCGTCAGCGTCTGCTCGACATGGTTCAGGCCGCCATCAAGGTGACCGGGATGGATGGCGAGAAGGTGATCCTGAAGGTGCGTGAGCGTCAGGAAGGGAAACAGCAATATCAGAAGCTCTCCGAAGAGCAGCACCGGATGGAAGTGCTGGAGTACGGTGCTCGTCTGTGGGTCAACCTCTACGACTATCTGGATACCGGCCTGTTCCTCGACCATCGTCAGACTCGCCGCATGCTGGGTCAGATGGCCAAGGGCAAGCGCTTCCTGAACCTGTTTGCCTACACCGGCAGTGCCACCGTGCACGCAGGTCTTGGCGGTGCCAGCGAGACCACCACGGTGGACATGTCCCACACCTACCTGAATTGGGCGCAGGACAACATGCGTCTCAACTCGCTGGTGGGCCGTCAGCACAAGTTTGTGCAGGCAGATTGCCTGAAGTGGTTGTCTGAAGCCGATGAGCAGTACGACCTCATCTTCATCGATCCGCCCACCTTCTCCAACTCCAAGCGGATGGACGAGAGCTTCGACGTACAGCGCGATCACCTGCTGCTGATGCAGCACCTGAAGCGCCTGCTGGCGGCGGACGGCACTCTGGTCTTCTCCAACAACAAGCGTCACTTCAAGATGGATCTGGCCGGTCTCGAGGCCACTGGTCTCAAGGCCCAGAACATCACCCAGAAGACGCGACCGAAGGATTTCGAACGTAACCAGCACATCCACAACTGCTGGATCATCACCCATGCGCCGGAGCAAGGCGAGGCGTGATGCTGACCCTGTTTCATACCGACGGTTGCCACCTGTGCGAGCAGGCCTGGGCGCTGGTGGAGGAGGCTGGTCTTGCCACCGCCACCCGCCAGTGCGACATCATGGATGATGAGCAGTGGCTTGCCGCCTTTCGGGTGCGCATTCCGGTACTGCGTGACGAAGCAGGCCGCGAGCTCGGTTGGCCCTTCACACTGGCCGAGCTCAAAAGCTGGGCCGCCCGTCAGGGGTGAGAGTGATTTGACGATAAAACGGGGGCAGACCCAGTCTGCTGCCCGTTTTTTTTCATATGAAATAAGGAACACACATGGCTCTTTTAACATTGCACGGCGCATGTCTGTCGTTCAGTGATTTCCCGCTGCTCGACAATGCCGAATTGACCATCGAGCGGGGCGAGCGCCTCTGTCTGGTTGGCCGCAACGGGGCGGGCAAGTCTACCCTGATGAAGGTCATTGCCAGCGAATTGCCGCTGGACGACGGCCGCCTGGTGCTGCAACAAGATTTGAAAGTGACCCGCCTTGAGCAGGATCCGCCTGCTTCCAGCGAGCTGACGGTGTTTGACTATGCCGCCGAAGGGCTGGCGGGGGTGGGGGAGCTGCTCAAGCAGTACCACCACATCTCCATGGAGCTGGCGAGCGATCCGTCAGATGCCAACATTCGCAAGATGAGCGAGTTGCAAGAGCAGCTCGATTATCAGAACGGCTGGCAGTTCGAGACCCGCATCAGTCAGGTGTTGACCCTGCTGGGGCTGGATCCCGATGTGACCCTCGATAGCCTCTCCGGTGGCTGGCTGCGCAAAGTGGCGCTGGCCCGTGCGCTGGCTTGCGATCCCGACTTGTTGCTGCTCGATGAGCCGACCAACCACCTGGATATCGAAGCCATCAACTGGCTGGAAGATTTCCTCAAGGATTTTCGCGGCGCTATCGTCTTTATCTCTCACGATCGGGAGTTCATCCACAAGCTGGCCACCCGGATCATCGATCTCGATCGCGGCGCCATCACCTCCTGGCCGGGCAACTACGACGAGTACCTGCAGGGGAAAGAGGAGTGGCTGCGGGTCGAAGAGCTGAAAAATGCCGAGTTCGACCGCAAACTGGCCCAGGAAGAGGTGTGGGTGCGTCAGGGTATCAAGGCTCGCCGTACCCGTAACGAAGGTCGGGTGCGCGCCCTTGAGGCAATGCGCATGGAGCGCAGCC
>NZ_JBFODN010000208.1:0-16542 GCF_040908345.1 Aeromonas sp. R3-1 | reverse complement strand
ACCCGCCGAGCTGCGCGAGCAGGCTGCCTATGCCGCTGCCAACCTGCTGATCAGCGATCACGAAGACGCTTGATCCTGCCCCCCGGGGCGGCAACTATTTCGTCCTGGCTGAATTTCAGGCTAGAATGCCTCCCCCACCCTTTGCACTTTCGTCCGAAAGTGCAAAGGCTCTTCCCGATTTCCGCTCTTTTTTACTCTATATCTGATCCACTCGGAGGTGTCAGTGCAACGTTATTGGTCCGAGGCGAAGCAGCTCGTCCGTCTAGCCAGCCCCATTCTGGTCGCCCAGGTGGCCCAGGTCGCCATGAACTTCGTCGATACCGTGATGGCGGGTCAGGTGAGTGCGGTCGATCTGGCCGCCGTGTCGGTGGCGTCCAGCTTCTGGCTACCGGTGATCCTGCTGGTGCAGGGGATCATCATGGCGCTCACCCCCATCGTCTCCCAACTCAATGGCGCCCGTAAACGGGAGGCAATTCGCCCGGCCGTTCATCAGGGTTTCTGGCTGGCGCTGATCGTCACCCCGCTGGCGATGATTGCGCTTTATTACAGCCCGCTGGCGTTGCAGTTCATGGATGTGGAGCCGGTAATGGCGGCCAAGACCACTGGTTATCTGCACGCAATTCTGTGGGGCCTGCCCGCCTTCGTGATATTCCAGGTGCTGCGCAACTTCAGTGAGGGGCTCTCCCACACTATGCCCACCATGGTGATCGGCTTTGTCGGGCTGGCGGTCAATATTCCCGCCAACTACATCTTCATTCACGGCCACTTCGGCATGCCGAAACTGGGCGGGGTGGGCTGTGGCGTGGCTACTGCCATCGTGCTGTGGGCCATGCTGCTGGCGATGATCCTCTATGTGAAGCTCTCCCGTCACTTCACCGAGATCCGGCTCTTCTCCCAGCTGGCTTGCCCTAACGGCAGCCGGATCTGGCGCTTGTTCCGCTTAGGGTTCCCCATCGCCATGGCGATCTTCTGCGAGGTGACCCTGTTTACCGTGGTGGCCCTGATGCTGGCCCCCTTCGGCGCCGAGACGGTGGCGAGCCACCAGATTGCCCTCAACTTCTCCAGCCTGGTCTTTATGCTACCCCTCTCCATCGGGGTGGGTGTCACCATCCGGGTCGGCCACAGCATAGGTGAAGGGCAACCCCATCATGCCCGGGTAGCCGCCCGCACCGGCTTGATGCTGGGGATGGCCATCGCCGCTGCCACTGCCGCCATGACGGTGCTACTGCGCGAGCAGATCGCCTCCATCTATACCGATGATCAGCAGGTGATCGTCCTGGCGGCCATCTTGCTGTTCTTCGCCGCCATCTATCAAATCTCCGACTCGGTGCAGGTGGTCGCGGCCGCCGCACTGCGCGGTTACAAGGATACCCAGGCGATCTTCTACGTCACCATCGTCGCCTACTGGGGACTGGGGCTGCCCACCGGCATGATCCTGGGTCTCACCGACTGGCTGGTGCCGCGGATGGGGCCGCAGGGTTTCTGGATCGGCTTTATCGTCGGCCTCACCAGTGCTGCCCTGATGCTGGGGGCGAGATTGCGCTACATCTACGGCCGTTTTGCCACTCCGGAGGCCTGCACTACCCTGTCGCGATCTCAGTAACAGGGCCTGGCGAGCGACAACTCGCCTGCAAAATCAACAGGCTGCGCAAGAACTGGGCAAACAGTCTCCTTTGTGCATATGGCCTGTTGACAGCCTTGGGGGGCATGGGTAGTATGCCGACCACGTCAGCAGCGCTGGCGTAGTGAAGTAAGAGAAAGTGGGTTTATAGCTCAGTTGGTTAGAGCACTACCTTGACATGGTAGGGGTCGTTGGTTCGAATCCAATTAAACCCACCACTTTTCTGTGATGCGTCCTTAGCTCAGCTGGTTAGAGCACCACCTTGACATGGTGGGGGTCGGTGGTTCGAATCCACTAGGACGCACCATCACAAAACACTGATTATGCGTCCTTAGCTCAGCTGGTTAGAGCATCACCTTGACATGGTGGGGGTCGGTGGTTCGAATCCACTAGGACGCACCATTCAGTTTCAAAACTTTGCAGATATTCCAGATGTGGGTTTATAGCTCAGTTGGTTAGAGCACTACCTTGACATGGTAGGGGTCGTTGGTTCGAATCCAATTAAACCCACCACTTCTGCATAAAGAAATAAAAGTCGCATTGCGCACCCTGCGTCCTTAGCTCAGCTGGTTAGAGCATCACCTTGACATGGTGGGGGTCGGTGGTTCGAATCCACTAGGACGCACCAGATTAAAAAAGCCCGCTCATCGAGCGGGCTTTTTGCATTCTGCCATGCAGCCACTCCCCTGCCCCGCCAATCCGTTCAGCACAATTCGGCAATGGCGCAGAGCCTTGTTTCCACAAAAAACCCGTGTCATCCGATAAACGACACGGGCCGGATAGATGCCGCCAGCACCTCAGCTCTGCACGGCAATCTCGTACTTCTTTATCTTGCGATAGAGGGTAGCAATCCCAATCCCCAGCGCCTGTGCGGCCAGTTTCTTGTTGCCGAGCCGCTGCAGGGTCTCTTCAATCATCTGTTTCTCCATGCTCTCAAGGCCGCTCTCACCCGGAGCGGGTTCAGGCAGTTTCTCCGGCATGGCGGCGAGCGGAGCTGTGGCAGGCACATTGAACGCCGCATCCAGGTTGGTCACCGGGATCGATTGGGCCGCCACGCGATGGGGCTCCTGATTGCGGATGATGTTGGGGGGCAGCAGGCTGGCGTCAATCACCTCGCCCGCCTGGCTGACGTTGACCAGATATTCGATGAGGTTGCTGAGCTCGCGCACGTTGCCAGGCCAGCGATACCCCTTGAGCAGCGCCATCACCTCGGGTGCCAGACCGGGATAGACGATGCCAATGCGGCTGGTGTGCAGGTTGAGAAAGTAGTGGGTCAGCAGCTCCACGTCCCCTTCCCGCTCCCGCAGCGGCGGTAGGTTGAGAGGGATGACGTTGATGCGGTAGTAAAGATCTTCACGAAACTTCCCTTCGGCGATGTATTGATCGAGATGCTGGTGAGTGGCGGCGATGATGCGAATATCCACCGGCACCGGTCGGCTGGCACCGATGGGGGTCACCTCCCGTAGCTCCAGCACCCGCAGCAGCTTGGCCTGCATGGTGAGCGGCATGTCGCCAATCTCGTCAAGGAACAGGGTGCCCTGATGGGCTGCCTGAATAAGGCCCTGCTTGCCACCGCTGGAGGCGCCGGTAAAGGAGCCCTTCACATAACCAAACAGCTCGCTCTCCAGCAGTTGTTCGGGAATGGCGGCACAGTTGATGGCAATAAAAGGCTTGTCCTGCCGCGGACTCAGGCGATGGACGGCGCGGGCCACCACCTCTTTACCGGTGCCGCTTTCGCCACAAATCAGCACGCTGGAGGGGCTCTGGGCGATGCGGTGCAGCAGCCGCTTAAGGGTACGCATCGGCTTGCTCTCGCCGATCAGCTGATCGATCCGCACATCCGGATCCGGCTCCTGAATCTGACCGGAGTGGGACTGGTGAAACGCCATCAGAAAGAGCTGCTGGCCCTGCACATGGTGTAGCTGGCCGATGATCAGCTCCTGACGACCTTCAAAGGTGATGATGTGCTGAAGATGACCACTCAGCCCCTGTTGGGAGAAGGTGAGCGGTCGGATCCCCACTTCGCGCCCCTGCAGCTGTTCCTGCTGGCAACCCAGATGATGGAGTGCCGCCTCGTTGGCGTAGAGCAGTTGACTCTTGTCATCGAGCAGCAGGCAACCCTGATCCATGTTGGTCATCAGATTGAGGAACACCTTGTTGACCCCGTCCGACAGCCCGCGCGAATCGAGCAACTTGGCCACAAAGATGGTGGAGATGTGACGCACATAGTCGCACACATCCTGCAGATTGTTGTTGAGGCGCGTCTGCTGCTCGTCGCTGAAAGCCACCAGACTGATCACCCCGATGCAGCGCTCGTCCACCATGATGGGCACCCCGAGGAAGGCGCGCTCACGGCAGCTCTCCTTGCAGGTACAACCGTCACACACCGGATCATCGCTGGTGTGGGTAACGATCTTCTCCCGCTGGTTATCAATCACATAGCGCAGCAGGCGGGAATCCCCCTCCAGCTGACGTCCGAAGAACTTGCCATAGGGCCCGGTGCCAGCCACCCGAACCATATCGGCATCCACAATTTCGACCTCAAGCTGCAGCACACTCGCCAGCATCTTGGCAAAGCGCAAGATGGTCGGCTGGATCTGCATCAACAGACACTGGTTGCTCACGGATCTCATCCATCATTCCTTTTTGTTCTTGTTATCCTCCCCCGAAAGGGAGTCATGCTGGCCAGATACTAAGGGATATCAGGGGGAACTACTTCGGGGGGGATCACGAAAAGGGAAAATGATCCGTATCCTCCGTGACTTCAGAGGCACAGATAAAATTCAATAAAAACATGAAGATGAAAACACATGCAGCAAGATAAACCACTCGGGACAGCCAAGCCTGCTGATCTGCGGAATCCATCGACAAATCATGCTGAAGGTAGGGAAAACAGCCACTGAAATGGCATCTGGCTCACGCGCCGCGTACCTGTTTCAAGACTTGGCACTCATGGTCGAAATCCGCTTTATCTTGCGGCTGAATGTAACTTTGCCAGCGGGCAAACAGCTCGGCCGTTGGATAACGATGCAGACGAATACCGGTGCGATAGAGTTTGGGAAAGAGTGGGTCTGGCTGGGATCTCACGACCAGACCGCGCAGTTTCTCGCCAGAGGGAATGGCAATCACCAGCTCATCCCCCTCTTTCAACCGTATGGCCCCCAGAATACCGATGCCGCCGATGGCTATGTCGCGCACTACCACATAGGGCACCGGGTTGAGCAACTCCAAAAACCAGTTGCGACGGCTGCATTCTGCCTTGTAACCACCGCCACTGAGGATAAAACGGCGGTGTCTGCGCCAGTCATAACCGGTAGGCAATGCCGGGTCATAGCGCGATTTTGCCTGCCCCACAGGATCAGATTGCTCACTTGTGCCCATCCGGTTTCCCTCACTGGCATTGGTTAAACAGTGTCAGTCAGCTCTTTTTCAACTATAGCTGTCGCCGTTAGGCCGGGGGCTCAGGGTCGGATACGGGTCGACAGATATATTACGGAGGCAATGATGAATAGAGATGACATGGATGAGATGCGAACTACTGCGACTCGGTTCGATCAAGCAATAGACCAGTGAGTCGCACCGCCGCAGCGATGCAATCTGGCTTAGCCGGGCAGATGAAGTGCCAGCCAGACCGCCAGCGGGATCACTAGCACAGAGAGGGCATTGCCGCCGAGCACGATACTGGCCACCTTGTCCGGCTGACAGTGATACTGCTCGCAGAGCATGTAATTCAAGACCGCAGGGGGCAAGGAAACCGACAACATCAACAGCGGGATCCACTCCGTCTTGAGCGGCAACAGCCAGATCGCCAGCAGCAGCGACAATCCCCCCGCCAGCAGATAGAGCAGGTTGCACTTGAGCGCGAGGCCAAGGTGATCGAGTTCTCCCTCCATCAGGCGAATACCCAGCGCAAAGAGCATCAGGGGCACCGAGATCTGGCCGAGCAGCGAGGCCGTGGTCACCACATATTCCGGCAGCGTAATGTGCAGGTTGGCCACCAGCAAACCGGCCAGCGCGGCCCACAACACAGGGCTGCGCAGCCACAGCCAGCGGGAGGTATTGGCCGAGAGAATAAACATGCCGACCGAGAAGTGCAGCAGATTGGAGAGCACAAAGAGGATCACGATGGCCCCCAGTTGCTGCTCGCCAAACGCCAGCACCATCAAGGGGATACCGAGATTGCCGGTATTTCGGAACATGGCGGGCAAGATCAGGGCTGCCCGCTCAATTCCTTTGAGTTTGAGCAGCGCGAGCAACAGACCGGGTAACAGAATAACCAGCGCCCCCGCCGCAATCAGCGGCAGATGCTCCGCCAGCACCAGCGGATACTTGACCAGCGCGGAGAAGACCAGCGCTGGGGTAAACAGCTCGATATTGGCCCGATTGACGTAACCGAGCGCAGCCCCCGGTCGCAATCGCCCGTAGAGGGCGCCGAGCCCGACCACACCGAACACCGGAATGACGATATTGAGCAAGGCGCTGAACATGGGCGGCGTCCGTTACAGTTCGCGGGCCGGTTTGCCCATCAGCACCACCGGATCCAGCGTCACTTCCAGTGCGCCATTGCTTACCCAGAGCTGACCATCGGAAATAGTGCAGGTGAGCTGCATGGTGCGCTCGACCATGGCGGTGAGCGGCAGAGTCTGGCTGTCGGAGAGTTCGATGATGCTGAGGTTGTCATGCTGGCTCAGCTTGCCCTGGTTCTGCTTCCACCAGACGGCTGTACCACGACCACCGTAGAGGTAGAGCACCACCTGACGGGCGCGGTTGCAGGCTTTTTTGAGCCGTTTTTCATCGGGTTGGCCCAGCTCGATCCAGAGCTCTATTTCGTCCGAGTAGTTCTTGCACCAGAGCTCGGGTTCGTCATCGGCGCTCAATCCCTTGGTGAACTCCAGTCGCTCAGCGGCGTGCCAGGCAAAAGCCGCCAGCCGGATCATCATCCGCTCATCGGTTTCGGAGGGGTGGCGCGCCAGCGTGAGGGAGAAGTCCTGATACAGATTGCGATCCATATCAGACAAACTGATCTGGGCCTTGAATACGGTTGCCTTGAGAGCCATAGAAAACCTTGAACCCCTGATAAGAGAAGGGTGAGTGGGAAATACGGGCGCCAGTGTAATCAAAATCGGCGGCAGGTTCGACCATCCTGACCAAAGATTTCCCCTTCCCAGCCGGGATAAGTGCTTTAAAAGACACAAAAAACAAATGCCAGTCCGAAGACTGGCATTTGGCGGCATGGAGAAGCGACTCACTTCTCGGCGGACTGTACCCCGAACGCGTTCAGTAGCATGCAACAGGTCACTGCCACCGCCACGAATCCGCTCAGAAAGATAAAGGGCATGGCCCCGTATCCCAGTACTGTCCAGATGGTGTGTTCAAGAAGACTCATTGTTGTGTCCTTCATCCGGTGAAAGGTGTGTTCCTTCTGGCGGATATTGGCTCCGCTCTTGATGCCTCCATTTGACCTCAATCAGCGGTTGGGTCCTATGCCACCAAAGTGATAAATGCAGGGTTCATTTGCGCTGGATCAAGCTTTTTGGCCAAATATCCATGCAGTTCAAACAATTACCATCACCAATCTAGGATAGACACAAACACGGCAGAATTAAAAAACGCGCCGGATGGCGCGTTTCTTGGACAGCACAGGCAAGGGATCAGTTGTCGCACAGATCGCTTGGCATGTCCTGACGCAGGCGAGTCCACAGCTTGCCGGACTCGATACCGTACTGACGCACCGTCATGAACACCGCTTCGTGGTTCTTGGTCTCCGCCAGATTGAGCAGGGTCTTGTAGTAGGCATCTGCGGTCTCGCGGGCCTGCTTGTCGGAGAAGTAGTAGCTGCCGACCCGGCTGTACAACCCTTTGAAACCGTTCAGGATCAGGGCGTAGATCGGATTGCCGGAAGCAAACGCCAGCTGGTGGTGCAGACGATAATCGAACTCGGCATAAGCCTGGGCGTTGTTCTCGACCCCATCGGCGCCACGCAGGATCTCGGCGGCCTGTTCCGGATTGTGACGGATCGCCCCGCGGATAAAGATGGTGCAGATGTGGGTACGGGCGGAGAGCAGCTGAGCTATCAGGTCAGGTACCTTGTCCTGATCCAGACGAGCCAACGTCTCCAGAATATTGAGGCCGGAGGTTTCCCAGAAATTGTTCACCTTGGTCGGCTTGCCATGCTGTATGGTCAACCAGCCATCACGGGCCAGTCGCTGCAGCACTTCGCGCAAGGTAGTCCGCGTCACCCCGATCAACTCGGATAATTCACGCTCGGCGGGCAGAATAGATCCGGGAGGAAAGCGATTGTTCCAGATGGACTCGATGATGTATTCCTCGGCAAACCCAGCTGGGCTCTGCGCTTTTATAACCATGAATTGACTCTGTTGTAATGCGTAAAAAGGCTGACGAATGATATCAAAGCGATGATGGCTGGCAAGCATAAGGTCAGTCCTCTGCTCACATATGGCAAATATAGTGTTGGGAATATGTATCTAATCGCCACGAGGGAGCCAGCCAACCCCGACAAGGTGGTTATAAAACAGACAGATGGGCAGAGATCCATCGGCTATCATTTATAATCGTCACGCTTTTTGATTAAAATCACGAGGAATCAGACAGATAAAGGCCAACATCCGGAGGCACAGGTCGAATCATCCTTGACTGCATAGAAGCAGATCCTAACAACAAAGTTGAGACCCATTATCATGCCAATAAGCCTAGGGCAGGCATTCGCCAAGAACTTCTTGGGCAATGCACCACAGTGGTATAAAAGCGCCATCTTGCTATTTCTGGTGATCAATCCGATTGCCTTCCATCTTGATCCTTTCATTGCGGGCTGGTTACTGGTCGTTGAGTTTATCTTCACCCTGGCCATGGCCCTCAAGTGCTACCCCCTGCAACCGGGTGGCCTGCTCGCGATCGAAGCCGTGTTGATCGGCATGACCTCCGCCGATCAGGTCAAGCACGAGCTGGTCGCCAATATCGAGGTGCTGCTGTTGCTGGTGTTCATGGTGGCAGGCATCTATTTCATGAAGCAGCTGCTGCTCTATGTCTTCACCAAGCTGCTCATCGGCGTACGCTCCAAGATCCTGCTCTCCCTCTCCTTCTGTCTGGTCTCCGCCTTCCTGTCGGCTTTTCTCGATGCCCTGACCGTGATTGCCGTAGTGATCAGCGTCGCTACCGGCTTTTACGCTATCTATCACAAGGTCTCGTCCGGCAAGGAGTTTGGTCACAGCCATGACCATACCGATGATAAGGAAGTCGCCGAGCTCAATCGCCAGGATCTCGACGATTTTCGCGCCTTCCTGCGCAGCCTGATGATGCATGCCGCCATCGGTACCGCGCTGGGTGGTGTCTGCACCCTGGTGGGCGAGCCGCAAAACCTCATCATCGGCGAGCAAGCCAGCTGGAACTTCGCCGAATTTGCCATTCGCATGTCTCCAGTCACCATCCCCGTCTTTATCTGCGGTCTGCTGACATGCGTGCTGGTAGAGCAGTTCCGCTGGTTTGGCTATGGCGCCCGCCTGCCGGACACGGTGCGCGCCATCATGGAGGAGTACAACCGCTACGAAGAGGCAAAACGCAGCCCACAAGACAAGGCCAAGCTGATCGTTCAGGCGTTGATTGCGGTCTGGCTGATTGTCGGCCTGGCCATGCACCTGGCAGCCGTTGGCCTGATTGGCCTCTCGGTTATCGTGCTGGCCACCTCCCTGACCGGGATCACCGAGGAGCACTCGCTGGGTAAAGCCTTCCAGGAGGCACTCCCCTTCACCGCCCTGCTGGCGGTCTTCTTCAGCGTGGTCGCCGTCATCATCGATCAGCAGCTGTTCAAGCCGGTGATCCAGCTGGTACTTGCAGCCAAACCAGAGAACCAGCTGGCCCTCTTCTATCTGGCCAACGGGGTGCTCTCCATGGTCAGTGACAACGTCTTTGTCGGCACCGTCTACATCAATGAGGTGAAGACGGCCATGCTCAATGGTGCCATCGACCGCGCCCAGTTCGATCTGCTGGCGGTAGCCATCAACACAGGTACCAACCTGCCGTCGGTCGCCACCCCCAATGGTCAGGCCGCTTTCCTGTTTATGCTCACTTCGGCATTGGCGCCGCTGCTGCGTCTCTCCTATGGCCGCATGGTCTGGATGGCGCTGCCCTACACCCTGGTGCTGGGGCTGATCGGCTTTTTCTCTGTCGAATTGCTGCTTGGCCCTGCCACCGAGTGGTTCTATCAGCACGGATGGCTGGTGATGGAGAGTGCGCTGCCAGCGGTACAGCCGGCGCTGCATTAATCCATTGCGACGGTTTCCGAGGGCCCTTTCAGGGCCCTTTTCTTTTCGGTTCCGCTCTGCTCTAATTCAGCCACTGTTTTTTCTGAGAGATCAATTAGATGATCGAGTTTCTCCGCCGTATCGCCGCCCATCGGCTGGCCTGGGGTCTGTTGGCAGCATCAGCCCTGTTCCTCGAGTTGTGCGCCCTCTTCTTCCAGCATGTGCTGGGCCTCTCCCCGTGCGTGATGTGTGTTTACGAACGGTTGGCGACCCTGGGTGTGCTGGCCGCCGGTCTGCTCGGCATGGTGGCGCCGGATAAGTGGTATGTTCGCTGGAGTGCCATGTTGCTGTGGGGCTACAGTGCCTTCCGCGGCTTCCAGCTGGCCCTCAAGCATGTGGACTATCAGGTTAACCCCTCCCCGTTCAACGTCTGCAGCCCATTTGCCGACTTCCCGAGCTGGGCTCCGCTCGATCAGTGGCTCCCCTGGCTCTTTATGCCGGAAGGGGATTGTGCCCAGATCACCTGGCAGTTCTTCGGTTACTCCATGCCCCAGTGGCTGGTCGTCATCTTCGCCGCTTACCTGTTGGTCTTCACCGTAGTGGCCATCGGCAATCTGGTGAAAGGGCGCTGCTGCAACTGAGTGTCATGCCCGCGTGGAGATAAAAAGGGGGAGCCATAATGGCTCCCCCTTCTCGTTCTGGTTGACCGTATTTCTGGTTATGCCTTGGCTGTACCCATCTTGGCCTTGACCGCGCCAATTACCATGGGCAACAGGGAAATACCGATGATGCCGAAGATCAGCAGGGTAAAGTTGTGACGCACCACCGGCAGATTGCCAAAGAAGTGGCCGGCATAGACAAAGGAGAGTACCCACAGCAGGCCGCCAACCAGGTTGAACGCCAGGAAGCGCGGATAGGTCATGGCCCCCATCCCTGCCACGAACGGCGCAAAGGTACGCACGATGGGCAGGAAGCGGGTGATGATGATGGTCTTGCCGCCATGCTTGGCATAGAAGGCGTGGGTCTTCTCCAGATAGTCGCGGCGGAAGATTTTGGAGTCCGGGTTACGGAACAGCTGCTCGCCGAAGAAGTGACCAATGGTGTAGTTGACCACGTTGCCCAGCACGGCAGCGATGATCAGCACGGCCGCCAGGGTATGGACGTCCAGCACGCTGCCCACGGTAAGCGCACCGGCGGCAAACAGCAGGGAGTCACCCGGCAGGAACGGCGTCACTACCAACCCGGTTTCACAGAAGATGATCAGAAACAGGATGGCGTAAACCCAGACGCCATAGTTCTCGAACAGCTCTTTCAAATGCACGTCAACGTGCAGGATAAAGTCGATTGCAAAGAGGATCAGATCCATTTTTTCCATACCCATAAAGTGAACGGCGTGGAGTCTACGCCAATGCCATTCGGGCGACAATCACCGGCCAGCCTCTTTTTCATCCCGCAGCGTCCACCTTCAAATGAAACCGTTTTTCCGCTTCCTTCGAGGGTGGGAGCGCACAGAGTGATGTCGAGCGTGGTGTTGAAAAGGTGAACTAGGAGGCCTGTTCCAGATCGCTGCGCACTGCGGGGGGAAGACAACGCTCCCAGCCCCATAGCAACACCAGCAGCAAGGTCACATCATCGAACCAACCCAGCAAGGGCACCACGTCGGGGATAAGATCCACCGGACTGATGCCATAGAGCAGGATAAGGATCACCAGGCCCCTCGCCCACCAGGGGGTACCGGGATGGCGAAAGCCCTGATAGAGACGGCGCAGTCGTTGCCAAATCAGCCAGCGTTTGCGGCTCATGATTCGATCAACTCGCTGCGCAGCTGCAGGATCTGATCCCGCAGTGCCGCCGCCTGTTCGAACTCCAGATCCCGGGCATGTTGGAACATCTGTTCCTCCATCCGCTTGATCTCTTTGGCAATCTCGCTGGCAGAGCGGGCATGGTACTCCCCTTGCGGCTCGGCCGCCTTGCGCATCCCCTTGCCAGGTTTACCTGTCGTGCGGCTACCCCCCATGTCCATCACATCGCCAATGGATTTGTTGAGCCCTTTGGGGGTGATGCCATGCTTGAGGTTATGGGCATGCTGCACGGCGCGGCGCCGCTCGGTCTCCTCAATGGCTACCTTCATCGAGTTGGTGATGGTATCGCCGTAGAGAATGACCTTGCCGTTGAGGTTACGCGCCGCACGGCCGATGGTCTGGATCAGCGAGCGGGTCGAGCGCAGAAAGCCCTCTTTATCCGCATCCAGAATCGCCACCAGCGACACCTCCGGCATGTCGAGACCTTCCCGCAGCAGGTTGATGCCCACCAGCACATCGAACTTGCCAAGGCGCAGATCGCGGATGATCTCCACCCGCTCGACCGTATCGATGTCAGAGTGGAGGTAGCGCACCTTGACGTCGTGCTCCGCCAGATACTCGGTCAAGTCTTCCGCCATCCGCTTGGTCAGGGTAGTAACCAGCACCCGCTCCTCGACGGCGACCCGCTTGCGGATCTCGGAAAGGAGATCGTCCACCTGAGTGGTCACAGGACGCACCTCGATCTCCGGATCGAGCAGGCCGGTTGGGCGCACCACCTGCTGCACCACATCGCCGCCGGACTTCTCCAGCTCGTAGGGGCCGGGAGTCGCCGAGACAAACACCGTCTGCGGCATCAGCGCTTCAAATTCGTCGAACTTGAGCGGCCGGTTGTCGAGCGCCGAGGGGAGCCGGAAGCCGTACTCCACCAGGGTCTCCTTGCGGGAGCGGTCCCCTTTGAACATGGCGCCAATCTGCGGCACCGTGACGTGGGACTCATCAATGATGAGCAGACCATCCCCCGGCAGGTAGTCAAACAGGGTGGGCGGCGGCTCCCCCGGCGCACGGCCGGAGAGGTAGCGGCTGTAGTTCTCGATACCGGAGCAGTAACCCAGCTCCTGCATCATCTCCATGTCGAACTGGGTGCGCTGGCTGATGCGCTGCTCTTCCACCAGCTTGTTGAGGGACAACAGCTGCTCGCGGCGGCTGCGCAGCTCCTCCTTGATATGCTCGATAGCCCCCAGAATGGTCTCGCGCGGGGTGGCGTAGTGGGTCTTGGGGTAGATGGTGTAGCGCACTACCGCCTGCTCGATAGCGCCGGTCAGGGGATCGAACTGGGAGAGGCGCTCCACCTCTTCATCAAAGAGCTCTACCCGCAGCGCCAGCTTGTCCGATTCGGCGGGGTAGATGTCGATCACTTCACCGCGCACCCGGAAGGTACCGCGTTGAAACGCCATGTCGTTGCGGGTGTACTGCAGCTCTGCGAGGCGACGCAGGATATCCCGCTGGTTGATCACATCCCCCACTTTGAGGTGCAGCATCATGCTCAGATAAGCTTGGGGATCCCCCAGACCATAGATGGCCGACACCGAAGCAACGATCACCACGTCGCGCCGCTCCAGCAACGCCTTGGTGGCCGACAATCGCATCTGCTCGATGTGATCGTTGATGGAGGCATCCTTCTCTATAAAGGTGTCGGTGGTCGGCACATAGGCTTCGGGCTGGTAGTAGTCGTAGTAGGAGACGAAATACTCCACCGCGTTGTCGGGGAAGAACTCCTTCATCTCACCATAGAGCTGGGCGGCCAGGGTCTTGTTGGGAGCCAGGATCATGGTCGGGCGGTTCAGGGTGGCGATGACGTTAGCCATGGTGAAGGTCTTGCCCGAACCGGTCACCCCGAGCAGGGTCTGGTGGGCGAGGCCGGACTCGATGCCATCCAGCAGTTGGGCAATCGCCGCGGGCTGATCCCCGGCGGGTTGAAACTGGCTGGCTAACTTGAACAATTTGCTCATGAACACTCCCGACACAAAACAGCAGAGGAGCAGTGTAACCGAGGGTTTAGCAGCGGTACACCCGTGCCATCATCCCGCGAATGGCTTGACCACCCAGGACACCTTCTGTATGATGCTCCTCCTTGCCTGATGTTCCCCCGTAGTTCAGTCGGTAGAACGGCGGACTGTTAATCCGTATGTCACTGGTTCAAGTCCAGTCGGGGGAGCCAATTTCTCACCATCTCGGTGCAAGTTATCCACTTTAGTGCCCTCTCCTGCCAATTTTAATGCACAAGATCCTTCTTGCTGCTGACGCTCCCTTTTGTTACCCGTTCCGGCACGACAGAGTATTCTCCTGTCGCATCTAACTATTTGATTTTTATACAAACATTTTTCTTCCGGTATTTTTTGAACAGCCCTTGCATCCCAGTGCTGGCGCGGCTTTCAGGGCGATAAACAAGTTTCATAAACAGGGTTATCCACAGATTCTGTGGGTAAGTGCAGCAAGCCCCGTCAGGACGCAGGATTGCCCTTGATGGCCCCCGGCAAAGAGTCATTTTGCTGGCCAACCTGATTTTATGCTGTTTTTTTGCTCCCTCCGAAACCACCTGGTGACAGGCTCTATTGGCACTTTTCAGAAGCATCTTTTTGCCAACCCATGCCCCGTGGGCGAACGGGCAAATATCAAGCTGATTTGCCCCTCTATCCACCATGGCGGCCATCGGTTGAATCTGCTGAAACTGATCCCCGCCAAGCAGCTGAACAGCAGAATCTAAAATATCGGCCTGCGCCAGAGCACTTCGGTCGCGGGCAGCAGATTTCACTAATTGACAACGACGGTTACAGCAAAAATTGCCAGATTTCATCCGCTTGTCTCCCTATCACGCCGCCGGTTCCACAAATAGCGTCCGATAACGTCCGATTAATCGCTTCCCTGCGCTTCTTTATTGGGGATAGATCCGGCACAATATCGACCCCACTTTTTTCCTCGGTTTTTCCGGGCATGACCATAGATTTCGTGACACTGCTACATCAAAGCGACTCCCTGCTGCTGTTCGTGGTATTGGCCTTCGGCCTGCTGCTTGGCAAGGTGCGAATTGGCAACTTTCAGATTGGCAACACCATAGGTGTGCTGTTTACCGCCCTGCTGTTTGGCCAGATGGGCTTCGAATTTGCGGCCACCACTGAAAACGTCGGCTTTATGCTGTTCATCTTCTGTGTGGGGATCGAGGCAGGCCCTCACTTCTTCAGCGTCTTCCTGCGCGACGGCATCCACTACATCACCCTGACCCTGGTGATCTTGCTGACCGCCCTGCTGCTGACGGTGGGGCTGGCCAAGTTCTTCAATCTGGGGCCGGGCATGGCGGCGGGGATCCTGGCCGGTTCCCTCACCTCGACCCCGGCGCTGGTGGGTGCCCAGGATGCCTTGCGTAGCGGTCTGCTCAACCTGCCTCATCAAACCGATATGCAGGCGGTGCTGGACAACATGGGCATCGGCTACGCCCTGACCTATCTGGTGGGTCTGGTTGGCCTGATGCTGGTGGTGCGCTATCTCCCGTCGCTGGCACGACTCGATCTCAATACCGAGGCGCAAAAAATCGCCCGCGAGCGGGGTCTCTCCGACAGCGAGAGTCGCAAGACCTATCTGCCCATCATCCGCGCCTATCGGGTGGGCCCCGAACTGGCAGCCTGGATCGGTGGCCGTACCCTGCGCGAGACCGGCATCTATCCCCATACCGGCTGCTATGTAGAGCGAATCCGCCGCAACGGCATTCTGGCCAGTCCCGATGGCGATGCCGTCATTCAGGAAGGGGATGAGATCGCCCTGGTGGGCTATCCCGAGAGCCACGAGAAGCTGGACGTCAACTATCGCAACGGTAAAGAGGTTTTCGACCGCAACTTGCTTGACCTACAGATCGTTACCGAAGAGATAGTGGTAAAGAATGACTCCGTGGTAGGCCGCCATCTGGTGGAGCTCAACCTCACCGAGAAAGGGTGCTTCCTCAACCGGGTAGTGCGCTCCCAGATCGAGATGCCGTTCGATCGCAACATCATGCTGCAAAAGGGCGACGTGTTGCAGATCAGCGGCGAGAAGCAGCGGGTCAAACTGCTGGCCAACAAGATCGGCTTTATCAGCATCCACAGCCAGACCACGGATCTGGTGGCCTTCACCACCTTCTTCGTACTCGGCCTGCTGATCGGCTCCGTTTCGCTGGTGTTCGGTCAGATCGAATTCGGTCTCGGCAACGCCGTCGGCCTGCTGCTGGCAGGCATTCTGATGGGTTACCTGCGGGCCAACCACCCGACGGTCGGCTATGTGCCGCCCGGCGCGCTCAGATTGGCCAAGGATCTTGGTCTGGCGGTCTTTATGGTGAGCACGGGCCTGAAAGCCGGTGGCGGCATCCTCGACCACCTCAGCGAGGTGGGTACGGTAGTGCTCTTCTCCGGCATGCTGGTGACCACCTTGCCAGTGCTGGTCGGCTATCTGTTCGGGGTCTGGGTGCTCAAGATGAACCCGGCACTGCTGCTCGGTGCCATCACAGGTGCCCGTACCTGTGCCCCGGCGATGGATGTGGTCAACGAGGCAGCCAACAGCTCCATTCCGGCGCTCGGTTATGCCGGTACCTATGCGGTGGCCAACGTGATGCTGACCCTGGCGGGCTCCTTTATCATCGGCTTCTGGTTCTAGCCAGCAGCCATCACATTACCGCTAACAAAGAAGGGAGCCTCAGGCTCCTAATGCCGATCAGTTAAGGATCCATTGACCGATCCTTCTGTTGTGTGAAAATCCGAAACCTGTTGATTGGTTTCGGATTTTTTATGCGTATCGACCAGGCTCTCGACTTCCTCCACGCCAGCAATGCCGCTCAGTT
>NZ_JBFODN010000207.1:0-12253 GCF_040908345.1 Aeromonas sp. R3-1 | reverse complement strand
GAAGCCCCCTGGCTCCAATCTTGCCGACCATGTTTACGCAACCATACCAGAACGGTGGAGCGGCCCTGAATGCCATAACGCACCTGAGCCTGTTTGTAGGTGAGCTCGCCTTTTTCAATCTGCTCGACCAGTGACAGTTTAAAAGTCAGCGAGTAATCGCGCTGTGTCCGTTTCACACCTTGTCCCATCGGGTTCTCTATTTATTGGGGGGAAAGGTGTAAACCATATTCAGGACGGGACAGGCTCCCGATAAAAGCCCTCGCGCTTGCCCGCATCTGGCCGCGTTGCAGCTTGCCTAGATGCCGTTGATCTCTCAGGTGCTGCTGATGTTCACGGCGCCACCATCTTGACCTGCGTTCACTCGCCCCCTGTTTGGAGTAGCTTATGAATCCCTCAACCCGCTTAAGTTTGACTACCCGTTTGCTGCACTGGTCGGTTGCCTTGCTGATGATTGGCCTGACCCTTGTGGGTTATCTGATGGTTAAATTTGAAATATGGGATCTCTATGCCCTGCATAAATCTCTGGGGGTGATTGCACTGATCTTGATCCTGCCCCGCGCCATTCTCCGCCTTGTTAAAGGGTGGCCTGAGCCTGTGCGTCAATATCCTGTTTACGAGGCATTGGCAGCCAGGGCGATCCACTGGGGTTTGCTGATTTCAACGCTGCTTATTCCGGTGTCTGGTCTCTGTTATTCCGCAGCGGCTGGCCGAGGTGTCGCGATATTTGGCTGGTCTATTATCCCGATGAATCCAGATATTCATGATCCTGCCAACGTGATTCCATTCAGTGAGTCCGTTCGGGATATTGCTCACACAATCCATATTTATTTGCCATATGTTATGCTGGCATTTTTGCTGGTGCACATTGTCGGGGCATTGAAACATCATCTGCTGGATAAAGATAATACCTTGTTGCGGATGATGGGGCGAAAATAATAAAGAGAGGCAACCATTGTTGTGCCATAAAATATATTTTGGCAGCGGGCGAAATTTATTATCCAGCCCGAGCAAAGAACATTGAGAAGAGAATGATACCGGTGCGAGTGGTCGCCGCGAGGGCAAGAGACAATACAAGGACACAAGACAAGGGGAGGGTGGTCAGAGGCCGTTTGCCCCCTGAGCCCCTGTCGATCATCCCGTTGCATGGGGGTTGAGCTGCGTCGGCACCTACCGGTTTTGCATAAATCACCGGCTAGCCAACTCTTTTGCCCCGAAATGGCGCTTTTCGTACTGATAATCTTGGTTTTTTGGCGTTTTGGCCGCCTAAAAGAGGGCTATGCCATAAAAAATTCAAAAAACTTCTTTACCAGTGACCAATGCGTGAGTAAACTTCGTCGGCAATATTTTACACCCCCACTTCCTCAACGGTGAGATATTGCCATGCTCAGGATTGCCAAAGAAGCGTTAACCTTCGACGATGTACTGTTGGTTCCCGCCCACTCCGAAGTTCTTCCCAATACTGCCGATCTGCGTACCAAGCTGACCTCCGCCATCAGCTTGAACATCCCGATGATTTCCGCTGCCATGGACACAGTGACCGAAGCCCGTCTGGCTATCGCACTGGCCCAGGAAGGCGGTATCGGCTTTATCCACAAGAACATGTCCATCGAGCAGCAGGCTGCCGAAGTGCGCAAGGTCAAGAAGTACGAGAGCGGCGTGGTGACTGACCCCGTTACCGTGCGCCCTGACATGACCATCGCCCAAATCAAGGAGCTGAGCCACAAGAATGGCTTCGCCGGTTACCCCGTGGTGACTGACGGCAATCAGCTGGTCGGTATCATCACCGGCCGTGACGTGCGCTTCGTGATTGACCTCTCCCAGACCGTTGAACAGATCATGACCCAGAAAGATCGTCTGGTCACCGTGCGTGAAGGTGCCCCTCGCGAAGAGGTGGTTGCCCTGATGCAAAAGCACCGTATCGAAAAAGTGCTGGTTGTGAACGCCGACTTCAAACTCAAGGGCATGATCACCGTTAAAGATTTCCAGAAAGCCGAGCGCAAGCCGCACGCCTGTAAAGATGACAAGGGTCGTCTGCGGGTCGGTGCTGCGGTCGGTGCCGGTGCCGGTAACGAAGAGCGCGTCGCTGCGCTGGTAGAAGCCGGTGTTGACGTGCTGCTGATCGACTCCTCCCACGGCCACTCCCAGGGCGTGCTGGATCGCATCAAGGCTACTCGCGACGCCTATCCGGATCTGCAGATTATCGGTGGCAACGTGGCGACCGCCGCGGGCGCCAAGGCGCTGGCTGCTGCCGGTGTCAACGCCGTCAAGGTCGGTATCGGCCCGGGCTCCATCTGTACTACCCGTATCGTGACCGGCGTGGGCGTGCCCCAGATCACTGCCATCTCCGACGCCGTTGACGCGCTGGAAGGCACCGGTATTCCGGTGATTGCCGACGGCGGTATCCGCTTCTCCGGCGACATCGCCAAGGCCATTGCCGCGGGCGCCAGCTGCGTCATGGTGGGTTCCATGTTCGCCGGTACTGAAGAAGCGCCGGGCGAGATCGAGCTCTATCAGGGTCGCTCCTTCAAATCCTACCGTGGTATGGGTTCCCTGGGCGCCATGTCCAAAGGTTCCAGCGACCGCTACTTCCAGACCGACAACGCCGCCGACAAGCTGGTACCGGAAGGTATCGAAGGTCGCGTGCCGTACAAGGGTCGCCTCAAAGAGATCATCCACCAGCAGATGGGCGGCCTGCGCTCCTCCATGGGCCTGACCGGCAGCGCCACCATCGACGACATGCGCACCAAGGCTGAATTCGTGCGCATCTCCGGCGCCGGGATGAAAGAGTCCCACGTCCACGATGTGACCATTACCAAAGAAGCCCCCAACTATCGGATGGGCTGATAAAACGGGGCCCTGCGCCCCGTTTTTCCACCCTTTTTTTATCCCGTGCCCTTTGTGACAACATCAGCCTGATGCAGGAATAAAATGACTAAAGACATTCACCAGCACCGTATCCTTATCCTCGACTTTGGTTCCCAGTACACCCAACTGATCGCCCGCCGCGTGCGCGAAATCGGCGTTTACTGCGAACTGTGGGCCTGGGATGTGACCGAAGAGCAGATCCGCGAATTCAATCCGAGCGGCATCATCCTCTCCGGCGGCCCCGAGTCCGTCACCGAAGCGGGCAGCCCGCGCGCCCCCGAGTATGTGTTCAACGCCGGTGTCCCTGTGTTCGGTATCTGCTACGGCATGCAGACCATGGCCGAGCAGCTGGGTGGCAAGGTGCAATCCTCTACCGAGCGTGAATTCGGTTACGCCAAGGTGGAAGTGCTTGGCGAAGCTGGCAAGAGCAGCGCGCTTTTGCGCAACATCGAAGATGCCATCGCCGACAACGGCAATGCCCTGCTGGATGTCTGGATGAGCCACGGTGACAAGGTCACCACCATTCCGGCCGACTTCACCACCATCGCCCAGACCCCGACCTGCCCCCACGCGGCCATGGCGTGTGAGGCCAAGCGCTTCTACGGCGTGCAGTTCCACCCGGAAGTGACCCACACCCGTCAGGGTGCCCGCATGCTGGAGCACTTCGTCAAAGACATCTGTGGCTGCGAATGCCTCTGGACCCCGGCCACCATCATCGACGACGCCGTTGCCCGCATCCGCGAGCAGGTGGGTGACGATGAAGTGATCCTCGGCCTCTCCGGCGGTGTCGACTCCTCCGTGGTCGCCATGCTGGTACACCGCGCCATCGGCGATCGCCTGACCTGCGTCTTCGTGGACAACGGTCTGCTGCGTCTGAATGAAGGCGAGCAGGTGATGGAGATGTTTGGTGACCACTTTGGTCTGAACATCATCAAGGTTGAAGCCGAAGATCGCTTCCTCTCCGCCCTGGCCGGTGTTGACGAGCCGGAAGCCAAGCGCAAGATCATCGGCCGCGTCTTCGTTGAAGTGTTCGACGACGAAGCGAAAAAGCTGAAAAACGCCAAGTGGCTGGCGCAAGGCACCATCTATCCGGACGTTATCGAATCCGCTGCCAGCAAGACCGGCAAGGCCCACGTCATCAAGTCTCACCACAACGTCGGCGGCCTGCCGGAAGAGATGAAGATGGGTCTGGTCGAGCCGCTGCGCGAGCTGTTCAAAGACGAAGTGCGCCGCGTTGGCCTCGAACTGGGTCTGCCCTACGACATGCTCTACCGTCACCCGTTCCCGGGCCCGGGTCTGGGTGTGCGCGTCCTTGGCGAAGTGAAGAAAGAGTACTGCGATATTCTGCGCCGCGCCGATGCGGTCTTTATCGAAGAGCTGCGCAAAGCCGACCTCTACAACCAGGTCAGCCAGGCGTTCGCCGTCTTCCTGCCGGTGCGCTCCGTTGGCGTGATGGGCGATGGTCGCAAATATGACTGGGTCATTGCCCTGCGCGCCGTCGAAACCATCGACTTTATGACCGCCCACTGGGCACATCTGCCGTACGACTTCCTCGGTCACGTATCGAACCGCATCATCAACGAGATCAACGGTATCTCCCGCGTGGTGTACGACGTTTCCGGCAAGCCGCCTGCAACCATCGAATGGGAATAAGCAGCTCGCGCCCTTCAGTCCTTCGAGCATAAAAATGCAAAAAGACGCCCTTGAGGCGTCTTTTCTTTTCTCAATCGTTTGCGCCACACATCTTCTTTTTTCGAGCAGCTTTTTTGCCACCTTGCCCCTGTCATATGTGACAGGGGCATTTTTGCCATCTCGCACTAGGCTCTCTCATGCCAATTGAGCCCGCTGTCAACAGTGGCTCGTGGCTGGGGGGAGGGCTGATCCAGTTGCAGATAGCTGCGCAAACGGGCCCATCGTCATCGCGCCAACCGGCAGTGATGATACCCCGGTGGAGACCGGAAACCACTTGAATCAACGGGGCGCAGCCCGAACGGCCAAACGAGTCGGGATCATAGAGCACGGAGAGTTTGATATGTCAGAACAAGCAGTGTTGGTGGGTGGATGGACCGCATATCACAAGCTGACCGCCGAGGATCAGGCGGTATTTGATCAGGCGCTGAAAGGATTTGTCGGGGTGCAGTACGTACCCTTTGAAGTCTCCACCCAGGTGGTGGCTGGCACTAACTACCGCTTCAAGTGCAAGAGCACAGTGCCGCTTGCCAAACCGATCCATGGTGAAGCCGTGGTGCAGATCTTCAAATCACTGGACGGGGATGCCCATATCACCTCCATTACCCCGATTTGATTAGGTGGTGGAGCAAGGTGGGGAGGGGGAGATTTCCTAACCGGTTTGCTCCAAATCCTGAAAATATGAAAGACGCCTTGGGGCGTCTTTTCTTTTTCCAATTGTTCGTGTGTTAAAGTGTCTTTCCTAAAACTGCAAGTCACATAGAAAGGAGAAGTCGATGGCGAGTAAACCTTCAGCGATGAAGATGCCCGAGTTATTGGTTTTCGCGAGGATGCTCTTTATTGGCTTTGTTGGAGCTGAAGTTGCACGTCTCTTTTTCCTCTTGGGAACTAGCTTCGCACTGCACATTGTTGACGTTTCTCTATACCTAAAGGCAATTGGTATAATAACTGGCTTATGTATTTGCCTGCTTTATGCAGTCAAGCGAAATGCTCACTTGGCAGTTATGCGTATAGTTCGTAGTTATCGTATTGATTTACTTGCAGGTGTAGTTATTGGCGCTTGGTTAAGCAAATTAGCCTCACCTTGGCTTGCAAAGCTACATGCAGCGTTTAAATCCGCTGATCCACAATGGGCTCCTGCTATTCTCATTTTTTTCTGTGTCATGTTTCTATCACCAATTTTGCAAAGTAGAACACGCTCTAAAAAACAGACTTCACAGCTCTATTTCATAGCAGATGAAGAAATTGATGATAAAAGGGACGATCTTCTGACAAACGAACTTCAGGCTAAGTCGTTTGCTGAGACTGTGCTTGCATCTGACTCTCATCCAGGGTTGATATTTGGGGTTGATGGTCCATGGGGGGTAGGTAAAACAAGTTTTATTAATCTGGTTGAGCGTTATTGGAAAGATGCTGCTGACAAAGTTCTTGTTTGTCGGTTCGAACCGATACGTTATGCATCCGAACCTGATCTTGCTGACCGCCTAATTCGTGATTTATCTGCGGTGATTCAAGAAAAGGTATTTGCGCCAGAATTTAGGCCCGCAGCTTCGAGATATTCCCGCCTCATCAAAGGAAAAGCAGACGTTTCATTCTTGGGGTTCAAGCTTTCGCTAGAGCCTTCTCAGGAAACGATCGATGAACTTCTCGATGGTATTGATGAGGTTTTGCGCCGCATCCATCGGCGTGTAATTATCGTAATTGATGATCTAGACCGTCTGGACGCGAAAACAATAAACAGTGTTTTATTTGCAACTAGGAAGACTTTCAAGCTGTCTCAGGCAACATATGTTCTTTGCTATGACACCGAAGTGCTTACTGGGAATAATGAAGAAGGTGAAAGAGCTCGCGAGTTTTTAGAAAAATTTGTAACAGTAAAGTTAAGCCTATTCGTAGATAGCTCTAGTCTCAGTAATTTTTTGCGGCGAAATTGGCAAGATAGTAATGAACAGCTTAGCCTCGTTCCTTCTGATACCATGTTCAAGCTCGGTACCATTCTTAATGAGCTTGCAGATATTTTTGATGGTGTTCTCGCTTCTGACTATATGCCTTTGATTGGCAATTTACGAAAGTTAAAACGATTCGTCAATGCAATGATCTTAATGCAAATTGAGAAAACAGACTTGGGGAGAACAGATTTTAATAACAAAGATCTTATCAATCTTATATTGTTACACCTTAATTACCCTGGTTTATTTAGACGTATTTATGTAGAAGAGACTGAAGGTAGAAGTGGCTCATTTTCAGTTCAGAAAGATCCCAAAAATAAAGGCTTTATAAATTCAAATGCTTTTTCAGAATTGAAAGCGAACTTGCCAAAGCCTGCTCGATTTTTATTATCGCAGTTATTTGATGTGAGTAATGTTGACATTGGATTTAGCAGTGATATTGATGAAGCTGAACGCCGAACCAGAGCATGCTTTAATAGTAGTGGCTTTAGAAATTTAGAGGCATATCTAAAGCTCATTGTTCGGTTTGCAACACCTGAACCACAACAGACATTTATTCTTTACCAAAAAGCAGTTGCACGGATTAAAAATGGTTCGTTGATTACGTCAATACTAACACTACCGGATTTTGAGTTGACCAATGGAGAATATTCTCATGATCAATTTTGGCGTGTTTTAGTCAACCAGTCTCATGAACTCACAAATACGCAGGCAGCAGATGCGATAAATACGCTTATTGCGTACATACCACGTTACTCAATGTTCAATAATAATGATCAGGGGTTACGTCAGCGTTCAATTTACTCTTTATTACGATTGCTGGATGTTGTCGGTTGGGGCAGTGGGTCTGGACGGCGGCTATCAAATAGTTCTGAAAATGTAATAGAGATTGCGTGGCGATTATTTGGAGAAAATAGCTATCAAGGTAATGGCATACTGCGGAAGCTTATAAGTTCTGAACGTGGTGCTCTTGGTTGGTATGACCTTATGATATTTAGGCTAGAGTGCTCATCTGATCGTGGTGGCCAATTATATAATTTGCAAAAAGCACTTATTGTTCATCAAGATAATAATGCACCTACATCAGGGCTTGTAAGAGATCTTGCTTTGATGGAAATGAGAAAATTATCACAGGAGGTCTTCTTTCTCTTCAAGCAGACTTATATCGATCAACAGAGAAACTTCTTTTCAGAAGTCAATGATGTGCCAGTGGATGTTTATCTTGGTTCGGCTTACTATAAATTTATAGAAGAGGCATTACAAGACCCGACATTAGCAGAAGAGAACTCAATCGCTCGAAGAGTTGCTGTTACACGTAATATAGTAAAAATATTCGTTATATATCAACTTAGTAACAAAAATACTCCTGATGGTTCAGGCGTAGGTTGTGGTTATTATGATGAGAGCGGGAGTGGAGATAATGGTGGAATCGCTCGGTTAGTGAACAATTACGTATTTGATATATGTTTCAACCCTGATAACGATGAAAGAAATATATTTTTATTCCTTGATCACTGTTTGTCACACCTAAGCAGTACATTTTTCTTGGGTAGGGGTGACGATGGATATATTGCAACCAGAGAAACAATTCCTGGGGGGTTGGATCCAATAGCGATGGGAAATTATTGGATTAAAAATCGCGAACTTATCCGAGGACTTAAGCTAAATACTAGCGATAGATGTGTTTTTACATCAAATTATACAGCCTTCTATCGTGATGATCTTGATGGAGTATTCGCTGTGCTTGATGAACTGGCGGCTGAATGTTCTATGTCATGATTGATTACTCGTTACAGTACCGTAGGGTGCAATGAAATTGCACCTCTACTTTTTTTCCTCATTCCTTGCACAAAAGCCGCTCTGCAAATGGTGCAATGCGCTGCGCTTATTGCACCCTACGTATTTCGTTCATCCGCTGGGGTGTCGCTGAGCACCATACCTCGCCAAAGCAGCAAAAGGGGCGATTTGCGCCCCGATTCTTCTGATCTCCCTGCTTTATATCGCCGCCCGCTGTCTGGCGTGGCCTGATTGTCTGCTGACTCACTACCAAGATGCCTGTTTTCCTCATCAGGCCGGACAGAAAAAGGCCACCTTCACTCATACCTCGCCGCTTCCCAGGCGTTTATCGCCTGTTTGCGGGTCTCGCCCCAGTGATAGCCGCCGAGTTTGCCGTTTTGCTGGATGACTCGGTGGCAGGGGATCATCAAGGCGACGGGGTTGGCGCCCACCGCCAGCCCCACGGCGCGGGCGGCCTTGGGGTTGCCGATGGCGCTTGCCACCTGGGCGTAGCTCACCACCTTGGCGGGCGGGATCTGCAGCAGCGCCCGCCAGACGCTGATCTGAAAGTTGGTGCCGCTCACGTGCAAGGAGATGGGGCGATCCGGCGCCTTGCTGCCATCGAACATGGTGTTGATGACGTTCTGGGTGCGTGATGGCGCCTCCCGCAGCTCCGCCTCGGGCCAGCTGTGGGCGAGGGTGGCCAGCGGCGCCTCTGGGGTCTGGTCATCGAGAAACGAGAAGTTGCACACCCCCCGCGGGGTCAGGGCGACGAATGCCTGACCAAAGGGGGTGTCGTGCACCCCGTGATCGATAACCAGCCCGGCCCCGCGCTGCTTGTACTCGCCCGGCGTCACCGCTTCGAGCTGCACGAAGTGATCGTAGAGCCGCGAGCCGCTGCTAAGGCCCAGGGTATCGGCCACCTCAAGCAGGGGGCGCGACTCCTGCAGCAGCGCCTTGGCCCGCTCCAGGGTCAGCACCTGCAGATAGCGTTTGGGCGTCACTCCGGCCCAGCGGCTGAACAGCCGCTGGAAGTGAAAGGGGCTTAAGTGAACGTGCGCCGCTATCTCGTCCAGAGTGGGTTGGCGCTCCACCTGACTTGCGATAAAACGGATGGCATCGGCGATGCGGGCGTAATCAGACATAAGGCGCTCTCACGATAAGGTTTCGGTCGCAGGATCTTGGGGGCGACAAGGTCATGTACGACAAATTGATACCCCACCATCGGCCAGCAGGGCAATGCCGGTGGTAAAGCTGGATGCATCGGACGCGAGATAAAGGGCCGAGCGGGCGATCTCCTCCGGTTGGGCCAGCCGTTTGAGAGCATGCATATTCTGCACAAAGGCGAGGCTCTCTGGCGTATTGGCAAAAGCCCGCCCCATGGGAGTGTCGGTGCCCCCCGGCAGCAGGGCGTTGACCCGCACCCCTTGCGCCCCATATTCGGCAGCCAGCACCCGGGTCAGGCCAATCAGGCCCGCCTTGCTCGCGGCATAGGCCGCCATGCCGGGCAGCCCCAGGGTATGGCCGACAAAGGTAGAGGTAAAAATAAGCGAGCCGCCGTCACGTGCCAGCATGGCGGGGATCTGGTACTTGGCACCCAGAAAGGCGCTGGTGAGATTGGTATCCAGCGTTTCCTGCCACTGCGCCAGTTCAAGCTCCTTTACGCTGCCCGGCGTGCCTGTGGTACCTGCGTTGTTGAAGGCGATATCGAGCCCGCCGAAACGAGTTAGCGCGAGATCAACCAGGTCGCGGGCGTAACTCTCGCTTTTCACATCTCCCGCCAGACTCACCGCCTGGCCCCCCTCATGGCGGATCTCCTCCACCAGCAGATCCAGCTCGGGCTGGCGGCGGGCACCGATGACGACGCAGGCCCCTTCGCGGGCAAACAGGATGGCGCTGGCGCGGCCGATGCCGGAGCTGGCGCCGGTGATGATGGCGACCTTGTTGGACAGTAATGACATGGCAGTTCCCTCGCAGGTGTGTTGTGCGCCAGCTAAGTGGCTCACAGGGTTGGCTGTGGATTGGAACCCCAATAGGTTCCAACCGACTTGGGTTTGGCCCCCACTATGGCAACCGCTCCTCGCCGGGACGACCCGAATCTTGCTCTCTTTGTACCCAAGTCGTTTTGCTACATGTCGATACAGGCCTTCGTGGCAACAAAAGGGGCGAACTGCGCCCCGAATTCTTTATAATGCCCCCCTTTAAAATCGCCGGATCCAGGTTCGGCGCGCTGATGGCTGGCTACACCATCAGACAGATCATCAGGATTGAGAAACGGTTATGCATACTCTGGAACAGCTGCGCGCAGGTGAACTGTGCGGTGCCCGCCATTTGAAGCTTTGTGAAAACCTGACGGAGTTCCCCAGCGAGATTTTGAGCCTGAAAGAGACGCTGGAGGTGCTGGATCTCACCGGCAACCAGCTAAGTACGCTCCCTGACGAGCTGGCCGGTTTTGGCAAACTGCGCATCATCTTTTGCTCCGAGAACCGCTTTACCGAGCTGCCCGAGGTGCTGGGACGCTGCCCGGCGCTGACCATGGTGGGCTTTAAGGCCAACCAGATCGTCACAATTTCGGCCAAGGCGCTGCCTGCGGGGTTGCGCTGGCTGATCCTGACCGATAACGCAATTGAGCAGCTGCCCGATGAGCTGGGCCAGTGCGACGCCCTGCAAAAGCTGATGCTGGCGGGCAACCGCCTGCGCGAGCTGCCTGCGAGTCTTGCCAACTGCCGCCGTCTTGAGCTGCTTCGCATCGCCGCCAACCGCATCGAACGCTTCCCCGAGTGGCTGCTCTCGCTGCCGCGCCTTTCATGGCTCGCCTACTCCGGCAACCCCTTTAGCGAAGGGGAGGAGGCGCGGGCCATCGATGATGCCCATGTCACGCCCATTGCCTGGGAGACGCTGGCGCTGGGCGAGCTTCTGGGACAGGGAGCATCCGGCGTTATCCATCGCGCCACCCTTGTGGCTAATCCTGCTGATGCAGTGACTCAGGCGAGCGATAGAGCCGATGCCAGTCAGGTGGCGGTCAAGCTGTTCAAGGGGGCGGTGACCAGCGACGGGCTGCCCCGCTGCGAGATGGCGGCATCGCTGGCGGCGGGCACTCATTCCAACCTTATCAAGGTGATAGGCAAGGTGGCGGATCACCCCTCCGGTATTCCGGCGCTGGTGATGGAGCTGATCGACCCGGCCTTTGCCAATCTGGCCGGGCCGCCGAGCCTAGACTCCTGCACCCGGGATGTCTATCCAGAGGAGCTGCATCTGAGTGTGCCGGATGCGCTGGCGATGGCCCACGGCATTGCCTCGGTAGCGGGCCATCTGCACCGCGCGGGCATCATGCACGGGGACCTCTACGGCCACAATATTCTGTTTGCCCGTGGGTTTGACGCCCCGGCTCGCGCTCTGCTGGGGGATTTTGGTGCGGCTTCCTTATATGAGCGCAGCGACCGCGAGCGGGCCGTAGGACTTGAGCGTTTGGAAGTGCGTGCCTTTGGTTGCCTGCTTGAAGAGTTGTTGGCCCATTGCGATACGCAAGACTCACCGCTTGATGGGTTGCATCAGCTCAAAGCGGCCTGCCTCTCGGAACTCCCCGCCGATCGTCCCGATTTTGCTTATATCGAGCGCCAGCTGGCGGCCGCTCGCGCCACGCTGTCGTGATCTTCCTGGCGTTGGCGAGCACGTTTGGCCTGCCAACGTCATTCCCTTCTTTCATTAATGGCTATCAATGCATGATGTATTTGCATGGATAGGTGTGCCTCTGCCTGTCATAAACGTACCCAATAGCGCCGATTGCGACAGCGAGGCGCAGGGCAAGGGAAGGACCCGTCATTTGCCGGATAACACGCAGAGGCTGCGCGGCAAAAAGGGAAGGGCAGAGGGTTGCGCGGTGCCGGTTAAGTTGTGATATTGAGGCATCTTTAGTACAGAAGGGTAATAACGATGGAAGCTGCGTTTTGGCATCAGCGTTGGGAAGAGAACCG
>NZ_JBFODN010000206.1:0-2641 GCF_040908345.1 Aeromonas sp. R3-1 | reverse complement strand
AACGCCTCCCACACCCGGGCTGGCAGGGCGCCGCTGTTTTGCACCACGCTGGCGAGATGGGTGCCAATCCCCTGCAGTCGCTCGCTCTCGGATTTTCCCGCCAGAGTGGCCAGCGCCTCGCCCGCCAGATAGCGCTCCGCCAGCAGCAGCGGCTGATCCGGATGGGCAATCAGCGCCTGCTCCAGCAGATCGATGCCCCGCTTGAGGGCGACCGGATCCCGGCTGTTGATGTAGTACTGCGCCTCCATCATCGCCATCAGGGAGGCATCATCGGTCGGCCAGCCCATCCCCGGCTCGGCATCGGGTTGGTCGAGGGCGCGCAGCAGATCCTGGCTGCTGGCCTGCAACACGCCGTGCACACTGTGGCGACTGAGCTGGTACTGATGGCTGAACAGCACCCGGTTGGTGTTGATATTGCGATACTCCAGATCGAGATAGGTGCCGCGCGGCTGGCGGGTGACCCGCACACTCAGCTCCTTGCCGGGCATGATGCCCCCCATCAGAGTGGTGGCACCATACTGCACCCGCAGCGGCGTAGCCACCGCCACCTCCCCCATCAGGGCGCGGGTAATGCCATCGGCGAAGCGCACGTTCTCGTTGTTGTCATCCATGCCGGAGTGGAAGCGGAACACCAGCAGATTGGGATCCAGCATGGCATGCACCTGGGGGCTGGTGTGCTGGTAGCTGAGCATGCTGACAATGGCGATCAGCACGATGGCAACGAAGATATCGAAACTCACCATCTTCCAGCGACTGCGGGCATCCTTGGCATGGGTGGAGATGGCGCGGGTCAGGGGCCCGGCAGGAAAAGGGGCGACATTGGGCTGTGCATCATCATCCTGCTCAGCCGCGGGCGGGCTCAGATCGGAGAGCGTCGGGTTGTCGGAGAGAGCGGTATTGACCGCGGGCGCGGGCTGCTCGTCCGCCATCACCACGGAAACCACCTGTAGTGGCCGCACCGGTGCCACCAGCTTGTAGCCGCGCTTGGGTACGGTGACGATATAGTCGGTCGCATCGGTGCGACCATCTTTGAGGATCTTGCGCAGTTCGAAGATGGACTGGGTCACTACCTGATCGGTCACCTCGGCGCCATCCCACACCTCGTTGATCAAGGCATCGCGGCCAAACACAGTGCCGGCATTATGGGCCAGAAACCGCAACAGATTGACCAGTCTGGGTTCGAGGTAGACCTCGCGGTCGGGGCGACACAACATGTTGTCGTCAACGCTCAGGGTCCAGTCGTGGATCTCAAAAACCGATTCGCTCATGATTCACTCGCTGCAGATGGTGACAATGCACGATGAGAGAGACGCAAAACCCGGGCTGACTGAACGGAACAAGGCGCCATCACCACAGGTGACAGATAAAAAGAGAACCGAAGCAATCACATCTCTGAGAGTCAGTCTGGCCAGGCCATCCTGTTTACGTCTGAAGGGCATCCTTGCGGGCATTCCGACCACCGGGATCGGAAGGGATCACTTTAAGCAAAACGGGAGCTGGATCCCACTTTTTTTGGCTATAAATCGCCGTTGAGTTGATCCGACACCGCACTTTTCGGCAAATAGCGTGCCAACTAGTATTCATATGAACATCCCATATGCCGTAATCAAAAAGCCCTGAACATCAGGGCTTTCTCATTTCTTCGACCATCGGGGAGACGTTACTTCGCCAGCGGGAGCGCATCCTGCTGACGACTGCGGCGCAGATGACGCCGCCACAACGAGAAGCCGCCGTAGCCAAGACTGAGCACCACCGCATAGAGCACCTGAGTGGCGAGCGCCACCAGCACCAGAGCGCAGAGCAGCACGCTCACCCCAGCCAGCCCCTTGCCCACCCCGCCAAGCAGGCGCCAGCCCGCCGCCATGCAGAGCAGATAGACCAGCACGAAGTTGCCGTTGGCGTAGCGGATCAGCTCATCGAGCGGCAGTCGCAGCCAGATGATAAGGGTGATGCAGAGCAGACAGATGGCAAGCACCAGGCCGAGCGCCCGCAGCGGCGCGCCGCGCGCGGTGAGCACGGCCAGCGAAGCGGGTAACTTGCCTTCTCGCGCCATGCTCCAGATCAGCCGGGCAAAGCCCTGAATGTAGATATTGATGCTGGCAAAGCAGGAGAGATAACCTAGCACCGCCACCAGCCACTTGGCGGTGGGGCCAAACAGCAGCGCCAGCAGGGAGGGGATGGCGGTGGCGTTTTTCGCCTCATCGCCGTAGAGGCCATATTTGAGCACCACCAGCGAGTGGATCCAGTAGATAAGCCCCGCCAGCAGCACCCCGCCGAGCAGAGCGATGGGGTAGTCTCGCTCCGGCCGCTTGAACTCCTCCCCCATATGGGCGAAGGCTTCCAGCCCGACAAAACACCAGAACATCACCGCCAGCGCGGTGGCCATAGGGGGCCACTCATCCGCGCTCGGTAGCGGCCGGGCCGCATCGCGCCAGCTCACCTCCCCCTTGAACCAGATAAGCAGGGTCAGCCCCAAAATGGCGAGCGCAATCAGCAGTTGCAGGTTGCCGGAAGATCGCGCCCCGCGCAGCCCCAGCAGAAAGACCCCGAGCAGGGTGAGCAGTTGGATCGCCCAGAGGGTCCACTCCCCCATCTCGAACAGGGCGTGCCAGAAGCCGGCGGCAATCATCAGGGCGGCAGG
>NZ_JBFODN010000205.1:0-18973 GCF_040908345.1 Aeromonas sp. R3-1 | reverse complement strand
TACCTGAAGAACTACCTGGGTTGGCGCAGGATGCTGGAGCGTTACGGAAAAGGCGTAAATATCAAAGCATGTTTGCATGAGGCGCTGGGGCGCCCCATGCAACACGTAATTGGGACATAGCCTTACAAAACCGGGTGTCCGCCAAAAGAACCGCGGCCAGAGGGCTCTGAATGATGCCACCATTCAACATTTCGGGTAATATTCGGCCAACTCACTGATCTCTTGGCACTTATTATCGCCATGAGAGTTCAACGCCAGATGGAGATGGCTATTAATGAACTCGACTGATGTCGTGACCCTGTTTGGGGATGACAAAATTCTTTCTTTTGACCTTGAACTGACCCGGGATGAAAAACTCCGTCATCTGGGGGCCCTCCTGGCTGGTCGTGAACTCAATCTCAAGGGCCCGCAGGATCTCGCACTCAAGGAGTTAAATGCGCTGGCACAAGGGGCGGATGTGATCCTTGGTCACAATATTCTCGATTTTGATCTCCCCTGGTTGGCCAAACAGGCTGTACGCCCTCAGTTACTTCTCGAAAAGCCGGTAATAGATACCCTCTATCTATCTCCCCTTGCCTTTCCCAAAAACCCCTATCACCGCTTGGTCAAGGATTACAAACTGGTTCGGGATACCCTCAATGATCCGGTCGCGGATGCAAGGCTCGCATTGCAGATTTTCTCGGAACAGCTGATAGCACTACAAGCCTTACCCCTGTCCCAATTGCAGCTTTATCAATATCTGTTCGACCAGGGAGTCATGGCGCAATTTAACACTCAGGGTCTGTCACTGGTGTTTGCCAGACTGACAGGCCGCCCGCCAGTGCGGGTCTCGGAGCTACCCACTCTCATCAAGAGCATTGCCCATGAGAAAGCGTGCCCCAATCAGCTCAACCGAGTGATTGGTGATGCCCTGCGTCAACCCATGCTGTTGTTACCATTGGCTTATGCCTGCGCCTGGTTGCCCGTGTCCGGCGGGAACTCCGTGTTGCCCCCCTGGATTTGGCGCCGCTTCCCCCAGACTGCAGAGATCATTCACACAGTTCGTGAACGTCACTGCGGTCATGCTGACTGCAGCTACTGCCAGGAGAACCACGACGCACGCCGCCATCTGCAGCGAATTTTCGAGCTCGACAACTTCCGCAACCTGCCTGATGGGACACCATTGCAGAAGACCTTGATCGAGGAAGCCATGGCTGGCGTCGCACTGCTCGGCATACTCCCTACCAGCGGCGGCAAGTCGCTCTGCTACCAGCTCCCGGCACTGGTGCGCAACCAGCGCAGTGGTGCGCTAACTGTGGTGATCTCCCCTCTGCAGGCACTGATGAAGGATCAGGTGGACAACCTTAAACACAAGGCCGGTATTGAAGGGGTTGCCGCTATCTCGGGGCTGCTGACGCTACCAGAGCGAGGCGCGATTCTTGAACAGATCCGCATGGGGGATATCGCCTTGCTCTATATCTCCCCCGAGCAGTTGCGCAACCGCACAGTCAAACAAGCAATACGACAACGTCAAATCGGTGGCTGGGTATTTGACGAAGCGCACTGCCTGTCGAAATGGGGACATGATTTTCGCCCTGACTATCTCTACTGCGCCAAGGCCATCGCCACAATTGCCAAGGAACAGCAGGTCCCCATGCCTCCTGTCTTCTGCTATACCGCGACCGCCAAACCGGATGTGATTGAGGATATTTGCGCCCAGTTTCTCGATAAACAGCCCCGACCTCTTCTCAGACTGGAAGGCGGGGTTGAACGTACCAACCTCGAATATGCCGTCGTTGAGTGTCCCGGTCTCAATAAACAGGGCCATATCCTTAACCTGCTCGAGCAGTTCTTTGGTGAGGAAAAGCCCGGATCCTGCGTTATCTACTGCGCAACGAAGCGCAGCGTGGACGAGCTGACCGATTTCCTCGGTCAGCAACAATCCCTCCCTGTCTCGCGCTTTTACGCCCGAATGGACAGTGCACAGAAAAAAGCGACTCTCGAACAATTTATCAATGGCGAGATCCGGGTCATCTGCGCGACTAACGCCTTCGGGATGGGGATCGACAAGGATGATGTGCGTTTGGTGATCCATGCCGATATCCCTGGCTCCCTCGAAAACTATCTACAGGAAGCGGGACGAGCGGGACGCGATACAGCACAAGCTCACTGCGTATTGCTGTTTGATGAACAGGATATCGAGAAACAGTTCCAGCTCGAGGCCATGAGTGAAGTCAGCCTGCGCGATATCAAACAGATCCTGCGCGGAATAAGACTCAGGGCCAGCAAAGGAGGCAAGCAGGATAACAACTCGCCACTGGTCGCCACCAGTGCAGAGCTTATCAACCAGCCAGAGGTGGAAACCAGCTTCGCTGCCGATGACAGCAATGCGGATACCAAGGTCAAGACAGCTATTGCCTGGCTCGAACGAGCGGGCTATCTGGAGCGTAGCGACAACATCACTCAGGTTTTTCAGGGGCGCCCTCTGTTTGCTTCCACCGAGGAGGCGATGAAAAGGGTAGAGAGTCTGAAGCTGGCGCCCAAGGCCAAAGCCATATGGCAAGCGGTTATCCAGGCGCTGATGAGTGCTGCCGACGATGATGGTCTCAGTGCCGATGCCATTGCCGAAGAGGCAGGCCAATACATGGCCGATCACGGAAGTGGAGTTCAGGCCAGTGAAGTGATGCGGGTACTCACCCAGATGGCGGATGTCGGTCTGCTCTCTCAGGGGATGTTACTGACTACCTGGCTTCGCCCCAAAGGAAGAGACAATGCCCGGGTGCTCTGCGGGCAAGTACACAGCATTGAAAAGGCGATGCTGGACATCTTGCGTGAAAAAGAACCCGAACCTGATACAGGGCAAGGGCTGACCTTTAACATTCGACTGGTCAATCAGGCCATCAAAGATCTGGGGCATGAGCGGTGTAACCCTGGCTTGCTGCGCAATTTGCTGACCAGCTGGGCCCAGGATGGTCGCTCGGGGGGCGAGAAAGGCTCCATTGATGTCAAATATCTCTCTCGGGATCTTTACCAACTCACCTTCAACCGAACCTGGTCCCAGATTGAGCAGACAATTGATCAACGCCATCGCGTCACAGGCGCCACCCTCGATTTTCTCTACACCCTGTTGGCAAGCAGCGAAGAGAGTGTCCAGCGCCAGGTAATGCTGTCATTTGCCCTGGAACAACTGGTCAAATACCTGCGAGAAGACATGGATGTGGCTCAGCTCATGAACAAGCGGGAGGCAAGCAGCCACCAGGAGTGGTTGCTCAAAGGAGCAGAGCGGGCACTGCTCTACCTGCATGAGCAACACGCCATCGTGCTGCAAAATGGTCTTGCCGTGTTCCGAAGCGCCATGACCCTCACTCTGACGGCTGAGCGGCAGCAACAATACAACAAGGCAGACTATCAGCCGCTTGAGCATCACTATCGCCAGAAGGTGATTCAGATCCATGTGATGAATGAATACGCCCGCATCAGCCTGGAGCACTTCAAGAAAGCCAAAAAGCTGGTGACAGACTACTTCTCCATGGAAGCTGACAAGTTCCTCGGTCACTACTTCAAAGGGCGCAACAAAATCCTGGAGCTGGCGACCAGCGAACACTCCTGGAAGCGCATTGTCGAAGATCTTCACAACCGTGCCCAGGAGCAGATCGTTCAGGCACCGCCCGAGCAAAACTTGCTGGTACTGGCAGGCCCGGGGTCAGGCAAGAGCAAGGTGATTATTCACCGCTGCGCCTATCTGATGCGGGTCAAGCAGATCTCCCCATCGCGGATCATGTTGCTCTGTTACAACCATAATGCGGCGATGTCCCTGCGCCGACGCCTGACCGAGTTGCTGGGGCGTGACGGAGCACGGGTCTCGGTATTCACCTTTCACGGTCTCGCGATGAGCCTGACAGGCAATCCGGTGCAAAACCGGACATCCGACGATATCGACTTTACCACCATCATTGATGACGCAATCAAGCTGCTCCGGGGAGAGCAGAACCAGCTTGGTCTCGAATTGGAAGAGCAGCGGGAAAAGCTGCTCGGTGGACTGCAATTTCTGCTCGTCGACGAGTATCAGGACATTGATGAACAACAGTACCAGCTTATCGCGGCACTGGTGGGCAAAAGCGAAGAGGATGAGGAGGCCCGACTGCATCTGATGGCTGTGGGTGATGATGACCAATCGATCTACGCCTTTCGCGACGCGAACGTCAGCTTTATTCGCCGCTTTGAGCAAGACTACAACGCCCAGACTCACTTCCTGACCTGGAACTATCGTTCCACCGCCCACATCATCGAGACCTCCAACCGCCTGATTGAGCACAATCAGGATCGCATGAAGCGTACACATCCCATCGAGATCGACGACAGGCGCAAGATGGAAGTGGCTGGGGGGCACTGGGAGGGGATGGAGACAGCACAGGGTCGCGTCATCATCCAGCAGTGCCAGGATGCAGCCCAACAGGCAGCCGAGGTCGTGAGACATATCGCGCTTATCCGTGAGAAGACTCCCACTTGCCCGCTGGAATCTATCGCCGTGCTGGCCCGTAATGGGCTAGAGAAGGAGGAACTGGCCTGGGTTCGCTCGGCGCTGGCAGATGCCGATATTCCCTGTCGTTTTACTCTGGATAAAGAGAACGGTTTTCCTGTGCATCGCTGCCGTGAAATCTTGCGCTATCAGAATTGGCTACAACAGCAAGGTCATGCCCTGCTGACAGCGGAGCAACTTGCAGCCCCTCTCCCTCCACTCTCACTGGCCAACCGTTGGGAGGAGCTACTGCACAATCTGATTGCTCAATGGCAAGCCAGCCAGGGAGAGCACGCTCTTTCTGCCCACCACTTCCTGATGTTCCTCTACGAGTATTTGAGCGAGCAAAAGCGCCAGATCCGCTTCGGTAAAGGAGTATTGTTAAGTACGGTACATGGGGTTAAGGGGGAGGAGTATCGCCATGTGATACTGCTCGACGGCGGCTGGCAACGCGTAGCGGAGCTATCGAACTGTAACCTGGAAGAGGAGCGGCGTCTCTTCTATGTGGGGATGACACGTGCTATCGAAAGGCTGGTTCTCATGGCTCGCCACGATCAACGTAATCCCCATATTCCACTGATCGCCTCCCAGTGCTACGTGCAGAGACCTAACGCAACCCGACCGGACAGACAACGTCGTTTCGCCATGATGGGTATGTCGCAACTGGTGTTGGGATATGCCGGACGCAGCAACGAGACTCATCGTATCCACCACCTGCTCAGTCAGATAAAGGTTGGCGATGCCGTACGTATCGCGCCAGATAAAAACAACAAGCTGCATGTTTATCACCAGAATCACGAAATAGCCCGCCTCTCTCAGTTGGGCGAAGAGACCTGGAAATTCAACATGAATACCATTCGTGAAGCCCGCGTGGTAGCCCTGGTAGAACGGCGCAAAGAACAGGAAAAAGAAGAGTATCAGACACAGATGTGCAGCGAGCGCTGGGAGATCCCTATCGTTGAGCTGGAGTTGTAGTATCGGGACACAGTACGGTTAAACGGAGACCTGAAGCAGCTCTGTCATCAGATGGCCTGCTCATGTTGCGTTGACCCCCTACTGCCACCAAAACGAAAGTTGCCTATTTTAGGAGGTCCCTGATCGTGCCATCACGATTAACCACCACATTACACATCCAGCTCAAGGCGGCTTTAATGGCCATCAAACTGCTGGCAATGTCATGTGTTAACTCGAGATTGCTAGCCAACCCCCAGAGCGCCCGGCACCAGAGAAATCGTTTTCTTTTTAGACAAATAATCTGAGTTAAATCAAATAACGTTGTGAATGACCTTTGCTATGGTGAGGAAATAGCAAGCGGCCTCCCTGTCGCTTCCCCTGCTGGCTCCGCCAGATGCAGCATTTTCTGCGCCTTGAAAGCGAGTTTATGACGCCATGATCACCATCACCCTCGATGGGGCTCAGTTGACGGTTGACCCGACCAGAACCCTGCTCCAGATAGCCAAACAGCACCAGACTGATATCCCCTCCCTGTGCGGTGACAACACCAGCGGCCCCAAGACACCCTGCAATCTCTGCGTGGTCGAGATTGCCGGTCTCGGCATCCGGCGCGCCTGCGAGACGCGCCCCGAGGCAGGGATGGTGATCACCAGCCAAAGCGATGCCCTGCGCGCCCACCGCCAGCAGGCGCTCGGCCGCATCCTCGCAGATCACTACGCCGATTGCGAAGCCCCCTGCCAGCGCGCCTGTCCGGCCGGGGTGGACATTCAATCCTATCTGCATCACATCGCCATGGGGGATCACGAAGCGGCCATGGCCGTCATCAAGCAGACCCTGCCGATGCCCCTCTCCATCGGCCGGGTCTGCCCCGCCTTTTGTGAGGCACAGTGCCGCCGCGCCTTGGTAGATGAACCGCTGGCCATTCGTCAGCTCAAGCGTCACGCCGCCGATCTCGATCTGGCCGAGATTGCCCCCTATCAACCGGCAAAGAAGCCCGCCAAGGGCAAGCGGGTGGCCATTATCGGCAGCGGCCCGGGCGGCCTCACCTGCGGTTACTATCTGGGTTACGAGGGGTTCGAGGTCGATCTGTTCGAGGCGATGCCCGAAGCGGGTGGCTGGCTGCGCTACGGCATCCCCGAATACCGGCTGCCCAAGGCGATTCTCGATCAGGAGATTGCATTGATGTGCCAGAGTGGCATGCGGATCCACACCAGGCAGCGACTGGGCCACCAGATCACCCTCTCGGCGCTGTACCGCGACTATGATGCGGTCTGTCTGGCGGTTGGCGCTTCCAAGGCGGTGCCGATGGATTACCCGGGCAGCACCCTGGCCGGTTGTTATCTCGGGGTCGATTACCTCAAGGATCGGATGCTAGCCAAGCGGCTCACCACCGGCAATAGGGTTGCGGTGATCGGGGGTGGTAATACCGCCATCGACTGCGCCCGCACGGCGGTCAGGCTGGGGGCTGAAACCACCCTTATCTATCGCCGCACACGCGCCGAGATGCCCGCCGAAGCGTACGAAATCGACGAGGCGGAGCACGAAGGGGTGCGCTTTTTGATGCTCACCAATCCGGTTGAGAATCTGCCGGATAGCTGTGGTCGCGTCTGTCAGGTGCGCCTCGAGAAGATGGCTCTCGGCGAGCCGGACGCCTCCGGTCGCCGCCGCCCTGAGCCCACCGGCGAGTTCTTCCTTGAAGAGTTTGATACCGTGATTGCGGCAGTGTCGCAGCAGCCGGATCTCAGCTTTATGGAAGGGGAATCCCTCACCCTCCCCTTCACCCGCTGGCAGACTTTAGAGTCCCACCCCGAGACCATGCACAGCGGCCACGGCAACCTGTTCGCCATCGGCGATCTGCGCCGCGGGCCAGCCACCGCCATCGAGGCGGTCGCCGATGGTCGCAAGGCCGCGCTGGCCATCGATCAGTTCCTTCACGGTGACATGATCGATCCGGTTCGCCCCTTCAACGCCTGCAAGGCTCCCACACTCAAGCAGGTCGATCCCGCCCAGTTTGCTCACCTGAAAAAAATCGCCCGCAGCATCATGCCCCATCTGGCAGAGCAGGATCGCGAGGGCAGCTTTGCCGAGGTGGAGCGCGGTTTGAACGATGCCGATGCCCGCAGTGAGGCCAGCCGCTGCCTCGAGTGCGGCTGTCAGGCCAACACCGATTGTGCTCTACGCGACTACGCCACCGAATACAAGGTCGAGCAGAGCGCTCTCGATACCAGCCAGTGCCAGAAGTTTGCAGTGGATAACAGCAGCGAATTTATCGTGTTCGATGCCAACCGCTGCATTGGCTGCGGCCAGTGCGTGCAGGCCTGTGGTGAGCAGGCGGTGCAGGGGGTGCTGCGCTTTGCCAAAAACAACGATGGTACCCTCTCGAACCGGCCGCAGTTCGACACGGGACTCTCGATGGGCGACTCCCACTGCGTGCAGTGCGGTGCCTGTGTACAGGTCTGCCCCACCGGCGCCTTGGTGGATGCCCGCGACAAGTCGCAGGGGCGCACCGAACTGCTCACGCCGGTCAATACCATCTGCACCTACTGCGGGGTCGGCTGCGGTGTCACCCTCTATGTCGATGAGGCGCACAACCGCATCCGCTATGTGGAGGGAAATCGCAACTCGCCGGTCAATCAAGGGCTGCTCTGCGTCAAGGGACGCTTCGGCTTTGACTTTATCCAGAGCGAGGAGCGCCTCACCACACCGCTCATCCGCAAGGATGGCAAGCTGGTGCCCGCCAGCTGGCAGGAGGCCATCGCCCTGGTGGCCGAGCGTTTCACCGCCCTGCGCCAGCGCTATGGCAGCGATGCACTGGCGGGTTTCTCGTCGGCCAAAACCACCAACGAAGAGAACTACCTGTTTCAGAAGTTCATGCGCCGGGAGCTTGGCACCAACAACGTGGATCACTGCGCGCGGCTCTGCCACGCCTCCACCGTCACCGGGCTGGAAGCGTCACTTGGCAGCGGCGCCATGACCAACGACATCCCGAGCATTGATCACTCGGATCTTATCTTCATCATCGGCTCCGACACCTCGGCGGCTCACCCCATCATCGGCTCCCATATCAAGCGGGCCGTCACCATGGGCAAGGCGCGGCTGGTAGTGGCCGATCCGAAACGGATCGAGATGGCCGACCATGCCAGCCTCTATCTGGCCCACCGCCCCGGCACCGACGTGATGCTGCTCAACGGCCTGATGCAGCAGATCATCCAGCACGGCTGGCATGACAAGGCCTATATCGCCGAGCGGGTGGAAGGGTTCGAGGCATTGCAAGCGGAGGTGCTCTCCCCCGCCTATGCACCAGACAAGGTGGCCCTCGTCACCGGCGTGACGGCCAAGCAGGTGATTGAGCTCGCCCACCTCATCGGCACCGCCGAACGCACCGCCATCTACTACTCCATGGGGATCACCCAGCACACCACCGGCCACGACAACGTGCGCGCCATCGCCAACCTGCAACTGCTGTGCGGCAACATCGGCATTGAGGGGGGTGGCATCAACCCGCTGCGGGGCCAATCCAACGTGCAGGGCGCCTGTGACATGGGGGCGCTGCCCAACTGCCTGCCCGGCTATCAGAAGGTGGCCAACCCCGAGGTGCATGCCCGCTTCGTGGCAGCCTGGCAGCAGCCAGACTTGCCGCGCACGCCCGGCCTCACTCTTACCGAGACCATCGATGCCGCCTGCGCGGGCAGCATCAAGGGGCTCTACGTGATGGGAGAGAACCCGGTGCTGAGCGATCCGGATCAGCACCACGTCATCGAAGGGCTCAAGCAGCTGGAGTTTCTGGTGGTGCAGGATATCTTCCTCTCGGAAACTGCCCAGCTCGCCGATGTGGTGCTCCCCTCCTGCTCCTTTGCCGAGAAGAGCGGCCACTTCACCAACACCGAGCGGCGAGTTCAGCGCATCTCCCCCGCCCTCAAGGCACCGGGCGACGCGCGGGAGGACTGGTGGATCATCCAGCAGATCGCCAACGCCATGGGGGGCGACTGGCACTATCAAAACCCGCAGGAGATCACCGCCGAGATCTGCCAAGTCACCCCGCAATACGCCGGCATCCAGTGGGACAAGGTTGGAGCACAAGGGCTGCAGTGGCCCTGCAACGACGCGGCGCCCGAAGGCACTCGCCTGCTCCACGGCAAGCAGTTCACCCGTGGCAAGGGGGAGATGGTCGCCACCCCGTTCCGCTATGCCGCCGAACTGCCCGATGAGACCTATCCCATCGTGCTCACCACCGGCCGCCTGCTGGAGCAGTTCCACACCGGCACCATGACCCGCAAGACCAAGGGGCTCGACAAGCTGGCCGGGCCGCGGGTGATGATGAGCGTGGCGGACGCCGAGCGGATGGGGATCAGCAACAGCGAGCGGGTCAAAGTCACCAGCCGCCGCGGCCATATCGAACTGCCCGCCTTCGTCACCAAGCGGATGCAGCCGGGTGTAGTCTTTATCCCGTTCCACTTCGCCGAAGCCCCGGCCAACCGGCTCACCATCAATGCCACCGACCCCCACGCCAAGATCCCCGAGTTCAAGGTAGCTGCGGTGCGCATCGACAAGCTGACCAGCCAACACACCTCGACACCACAGCCAGAGATGGAGATAGCCTGACCGGAGATCAGGTAACACGCAGGATAATCCGCAATAAAAAGAGCCACCCGACGGGTGGCTCTTTGCGTTCACCAATACCACAAGCCAGATCATTATCAGCCCCCGGACGCCACTGTCAGGGTCATACCGATACTCATGCGGTCACCTCTGGCGAGTAGCCGCAAACCGGGGTGACCGGCCAGGTGGTGGGCATTGGCGGCGTGACTCTGGGGCTCCAGACAGACGAAGCCACTCCCCTCATCGGGCTGATAGAGCATCAGGAAGGCACACTCGCTTGAAACCAGCAGCCGCTGCTGGCGGGCAGGATGGTCAATCTCGGCCTGACCGCGCCAGCCGCCGTAACAGTGGTTGAGCCACCCTTGCGGGCGAGCCCACTGACGAAAGTCGTGGTGGGACGCCAGCCTGCTCGACCAGTCGGTCGGCAGATAATCCGCACCCTCTTGCCAGACGCCGCTCGCCAGAAAACGGATGCGGGTCTGCTCGTCGCGCCAGAAGAAGGGGTGAAAACCCGCGCCGTAGAGACAGGGGCTCTCCCCAAGATGGGTCAGGCTGATCCGCGCCACCAGGCTCGCCCCCTGCAGCCGATAGTCGATCTCCGCAAGATAGTGAAAGGGACCATTCTGGCTGTTGAGCTGCAAAGTCACCGAGCTGTCGGTCAACGCCACCGGTTGCCATTGCTGTAGCCAGCCATCCCCATGCAAAAAGAAATCGGGATCGAGCTCGCTCGCGGGCAATGCACACGCCTCCCCCCACAACTCAAAACGGTTGCCTGCGACCCGGTTGGCCAGCGGCAACATGGGAAACAGCGCGCTCTGGGCGGGATGCCAGGGCTGCGCCGGGTCCGTGTCGCGCAGCAACGGGCGCCCCTGCTCATCCTCCAGCCCCAGCAGACAGGCCCCTTGTGTTGAAACCCGCATCCGAAGATGCGGGTTGCCCAATGTGTAAACTGTCATGCCGAGGCGCTCGCCTTGGTCGGCGTCAGTTCGACCTTGCCCTGGGCCAGTTGGGCTTCCAGTGCCTCCAGCGTCACCCCTTTGGTCTCAGGCACCTTGCGATAGATAAAGATGAGACCGGCAAAACAGATAAGGCCATAGAGCAGGAAGCTGCCCGCAGCCCCCAACCCGGCATTGAGCAGCGGGAAGGTGTAGGTCAGCACGAAGCAGGCGATCCAGAGCGCCAGCGTACCGGCCGACATCGCCAGCCCACGCACCCGATTCGGGAAGATCTCCGAGAGCAGCACCCAAGTGACCGGCGCCAGGGTCAAGGCATAGATGGCGATGGCCGCCAATACCAGCAGCAAAACCGGCAGCCCCAGTACGCCTGTGGCGTAGGCCGCCGCCATCATGCCGTAGATAATGGTCAGTCCCGCCGAGCCAATCAGCATCAGCTTGCGGCGGCCAATCTTGTCCACCATGGGCAGCGCGATCAGGGTAAACAGCAAGTTGATAAGACCGGTGGCGACGATGGATTTGAGGGTGCTGTTGATGTCAAACCCGGCGGAGGCAAAGATCTCCTGCGCATAGTTGAAGATCACGTTGATGCCGCACCACTGCTGGAACACCGCCAGCACAATCCCAATGATGAGGATCGGCCGCACCGAGGGTTTGCCCAGCTCCGCCAGCGAGACCTTGTGGGTCTCGCCCACTAGGGTCTGACGGATATCGGCCAAGGTCTGCTTGGCATAGGCATCCCCGCCAATCTTGCCGAGCATGCGGGAGGCTTTCTCATACTGACCATCTTTGGCCAACCAGCGCGGCGACTCCGGCACGAAGAACATCAACACCAGAAACGCCAGCGCTGGTACCAATTCGGCACCGAACATCCAGCGCCAGCCGGACTGGCCATTCCAGGTCGCCAGAATATCGGCCTGAGTCGCATTGCTCGCCACCGGATCGGCGATCATCAGATTCACCAGCTGAGCCACCAGCACGCCGATGACTATGGTGAGCTGGTTGATGGCAACGAACTTGCCGCGCTTGTTGGCCGGGCTGATCTCGGCGATGTACATGGGCGAGAGCGCAGAGGCCAGGCCGATGCCGATCCCGCCGATGATGCGATAAACCACAAACAGATCGAAGTTGCTGGCCGCAGCCGTGCCCCACGCCGAGATGGTGAAGAGGATGGCGGCTAGGATCAGCGGCTTCTTGCGACCAAAGCGGTCGGCTGACCAGCCGGAGATGGCGGCCCCCAGCACGCAGCCCACCAGCGCAGAGCTCATGGCCCAGCCGGACTGGGCCGGATCCGTGATGGCAAAATAGGCCTCATAGAAGGGCTTGGCCCCGCCAATCACGACCCAGTCATAACCAAACAGCAGGCCACCGCAGGCGGCCACCAAACAGATCATCCAGATGTAGCTCATATTGAGCCCATTCGTATCCAATTGATTTTTCGTGCGTTCCATGACTCATCCTTTCTATCTTGTCGATTGTAGGGTGCAGTGGCGCCCCTCACCGTGGCGGGCGCCGGTTTTTGTTATGAGAGTTATGAGTGGAGTGACAGCTCGCGGCAGATCAGGGCAAAGAGGTGTCCCTTGTCGTGAGCCGGGTTAAGGGTGAGCAGCTCTCGCAAGGTCTGTTCACAACCATCCCGCTGACCCAGCCCCAACAGACCGAGCGCTCTGACCAGCAGACAGTGCTGGCGATGTTTGTGCTGCGGGTCGTCATCCAGCACGATGAGATCCGGCAGTGAGACGGCGAAGAAGTCCGCCTCGACCGACTCGCCCATTGCCTGCTCGGCCCAGCCGACCATCCCTTCAAAGAGACGCTGCGCCTCCGCAACCCGACCAAGATGTGCCAGCGCCATACCCTGATAGAAGAGATAATCCACCGGCTGATCGTTGTAGTAGCGGCTGGCCCCGAGCGATCCTTGGCCGAGGCAGGCAAGTTGCAGGCACTGGGCCGCCAGACTCTGGTTGTCACAGGCCAGATGGCAGAGCGCCAACAGGTAATGGATATCGTTGTCGGTCTGCCCAACCAGACGCCCCTCCCCCAGATTGAGGGGGTAGTGCAACGCCTGTTGCAGCAACGGAATAGCCTGCTCGTGGCGTCCCTGAGTCATCAACGCCAACGCCCGGCGTTGCTGATTAATGAGGTACTGACCGGTCACCTTACCCTCGCCCCCCTCCCAGGGGTGGAATTCGCGCAGCCGCAAGATCTCTGCCGCCGCCTCCAGCTGGCCGGTGATGTGATAGAGGCTGAGCAGTTCAGCGGTCAGGTCGTCGCGCTTGAGGACCACCTCACGATGCGCCTCCAGCAGCGCCAGCCGCTCGGCGGGTGCCATGGCGCAGCGCTTGTGCAGCTGATCCAGTTCAAACAGCAAACGGGCATCATCCGGCTTGAGGGAAAAGGCCCGGCTCAGACACTGCTCGGCCGCCACCGGATCGCCGCTCTTGTTGAAGTGATAGATGCCAAGGTTGCGCCAGGCTGGGGCAAACCCGGGCGCCTGCTCGCACACCTGCTGCCACAGTGCGATAGCTTGCGGGTAGCTGCGCTTGCTGTAGTGGAAGCAGCCCAGCAGGTAGCTGGCAAACCAGCTGTGTGGCAGTTGCGCCAGCATGGCCACCTCGCCAAGGGTATTGGGGAAGCGCACCTTGCGGCCAAAGGCCTGCTCGGCCCGCGCCAGCAGGGCATCCTGCGCCTCACCTTCCGGCAACAATGCAGCCTGGAACAGCAGCGGCAGGGTCTCCTCCACCGGCAGTGTTGAGAGCAGTTGCTGCGCCAGCTCGGGGCGTCCCAATGCCAGCAGATCGCTTGCCAGGAAGCAGAGATTCACCCCGCGCCCGTTGCACAGGGTACGCAGCGCCTCGAGATCGGTCGGCTGCTCGCTTGCCAGCCAGCGCAAGAAGGCCAGCTGATAGTGAAGTGGATAACGAACGCGCTGCTCGTCGATATAAGCGATGGCTGCCTCCTGCTCACCAGACTCCAGCAGCGCCAACCCTTTGAGGGCGATAGCGCCGTAGTGGGTGCCGTTGACGGCAAGACTCTTCTCGACAAATTGCAGTGCCTGCGCGGGATCCCGGCGCACCATGGCGATGCGGGCCAGCCCGAAGAAGCCACTGTCGCGGCAGTTACCGCTCCAGGTCGCCTTGTAGAAGTCATCGAAGGCGGCATCGAACTGCCCCAAACGTTCCTCGATATGGCCACGCAGCAAGCTCGCCTTGCCACACTGGGGGTTCTTGTTGAGGCGATGGGCACGGACCAGCGCCTGATTGACGTAGGTCAGCGCCTGCTCATAGTTGGCGCGGTTGTACTCCAGCGTTGCCAGCGCCAGGTTGCAGCGATAGTCGCCGCCATCGAGCTCCAGAGCCCGCAGGTAGTAATCAAAGGGCGAGCGGCTGGCGTGCAGATACTGCTCAAGATGCTGGCCGATGAAGTAGAGCTCGTCGACCGAGTCGAGATTGACGGCAGGTTCCGGCGCGGTGGCCGGATCCGGCAGGGCTTCGCCTGCGGGCTGATGCTCGAGATAGCTCAGGATCGGCTGGCCCTGCTCATCCAGCAGGCGTACCTGCAAGCGTCCCTCGCTGGTGATGGCCTGCGGCTCAAGCCAGGCCTGACCCGGCTGCAGATCTAGCGTCTGGGTGAACAGCACGCCACTCTCATCACTCACTTCGAAACGGGCGTGGCACAGCGGCGCGATCGCGTAGGCACCGCACAACAGACCGTCCTCGCTACGCTCCAGCTTGATGGCGGCGCGGGTGTTAGCGTTTTGCAGGGTACCGAGGGTGTTGTAGGGCAGGAAGTTCTGCACAAACACCTTCTCCTCCCCCGCATCCAGCCAGGTAAAGTCAGGTTGGTTGTCGGTATAGACCCCGGTCATCAGCTCGATGTAGGGGCCGTTGTCATCGGTCAGGTTGCGATCCCAGGCCAGACCGAAGTCACAGTTGCCCCAGCTCCACTGCTTCTTGCCCGGCGAAACGTGGTGATCCGCCACGTGCAACAGGCCGCCCTGCTCGTCATGGCAGTAGGCGCCGACGAAGTCGTAGTCAGACTTGTCCGCCATATAGGAGGTGGGTACCGGAATATTGCGGTAACGGGAGATATCGACCCCGGCGGAGTAGTCCACCTTGTAGTAGGTGCCGCGGGCGATGGGGAAGGCACTGACGTCGCGCTTGCCGTGGTCATAGACGGCGGTCACATCGGGCGGGAAGACGCTCTGGTGGGCATCGCCCCCTTTCACCGCCGGGTTGGACCACCAGAGGAAGTGGCGCGGCGTGTCGTTGCCGTTGAACACCTTGCCAGTGATCTCGATGAGCGCCTTGTCGGGATAGAGGGTAAACCCCGCCATCACCTGCAGACCACGCATCGGCTCCACCTCGCCGAGCCAGACGGTCTTGGCGCCGCCCTCCCGCTCCGTAATGGTGAAGTCCACCGGCATGAAAGTGGTGGGTCTGTGGTGCTGCGGCCAGTTGAACTCGATGCCGCCGGAAATCCAGGGCCCCACCAGCCCCACCAGCGCCGGTTTGATCACCTCGTTGTAATAGACGAAGTCGCGATTCATCACCTTGTCATAGGCACGGTGGATACGCCCCCCCAGCTCCGGCAGCAGCATCACCTTGATAAAGTCGTTCTCCAGCCAGACCGCCTGATAGGACTTCATCTGCTTCTGGCCGGTGAGGGTGTCGATCACCCCATAGGGATAGACAGCCCCCGAGGAGCCCTGATAGACCCGCTTCTCGAGAAACATGGGGTTGGGATCTTCGGCGCCAACCTCGTAGGTCGGCAGTGAGATGGTCTCTACCCAGACCTTGACATCAGCTCTCATTAATCTCGCCTCACTCAACATTTGTTAGTAAAGTTTTCAGTGAGACCAGATTAGAATGGTTAAACCTGCATTAATTGCTGAAAGATCACGCAATACAGTAAGCGGAGTTTAGTGAAGCGATGAGCATAGGGTTGAACAACCAGAAGGTCCGCCACCACAACAAGCAGGTGCTGCTTGCCCTGCTCTATCAGTTAAAAGAGGCGAGCAAGTCCACCCTGGCGCGCCACTGCGAGCTCTCCATTCCGGCGGTCAGCAAGATCCTTGACGAGTTGGTGGCCGATGGCGCCATCAGCCACAGCGATCAGAACCTCTCCCAGCGCGGCATCAATGGCGGCAGCTACCGCATTGCCAGCGGTCAGGGGGCCATTCTTTGCCTCAATATCAGCCCCACCCATCTGGAGAGCATCCTGGTGGATAACCTGATCACCCCGCTGGATGAATTCAGCGACCAGAAGATTGCCCCGCAAACCCCCGATGAGCTGCTGCACCTGATTGAAGCGCACTACTACCAGCACAAGCGCCGCCACAAGGGACTGGCGATCCGGCTGGCCTTGGCGGTACACGGTCAGGTCAACCCGGCGACCGGGGTATCGCAAACCATGCCGCAAGCACCTTGGCATGCGCCGGTCGAGCTCAAGTACCTGCTGGAGGAGCGGCTGGGTTGCGAGGTGATGGTGGATAACGACTGCATCATGCTGGCGCTGGCCCAGAAGTGGCAGGACCGGGAAGGGAACGGGGATTTTTGCGTCATCAACGTCGATTACGGTATCGGCTCGGCCTTTATCATCAACGACCAGATCTACCGGGGCGCCCTGTTTGGCAGCGGCCAGATAGGGCACACCATCATCAATCCGGACGGCAGCGCCTGTGCATGCGGCCGCTATGGCTGCCTGGAGACAGTCGCCTCGCTGTTTGCCATCAAGAAACGGGCCCGGGTCTTTCTCAAACAACAAGCCAGTGCCGACAACCCAGCGCAGACTGGTGTAGAGCTGGATACCGCCCAACTGCTCACGCTCTACCATCAGGGGGATGCCATGATCCGCGCCCTGGTGGACGAAGGGGCCCGCGCCATTGGCCTGAGCCTCTACAACTTCCTCAATATCCTCAACATCAACCGCATCTGGCTCTATGGCCGCAGCTGCCACTTTGGTGAAACCTGGCTGCAAACGATCGTCAGTCAGACCGGCGCCAACCCGTTCGACTGCAGCGATGCGGTCAACGCCACCCATATCCGTTTCGGCCAGCTCAGCCGCGCCCAGCAGGTGATGGGGATTGGCTATCTCTATGTAGAGCGAGCCTTGGCAAAAGCCATGTAAAAAGGGCAGGTTTCACAAATGAAACCTGCCCTCACGATCTGGTGCCGATAAGGGGAATCGAACTCCTGACCTTCGCATTACGAATGCGCTGCTCTACCAACTGAGCTATACCGGCTTGTTGCTCTCCACATTCATGAAAAATGACCGGCAAGTCAATTGAGCCAGCTCGATTTTATGAGTTGGCTCATGGTGTTAGAGCCCGATTTACAGATCGGCAAACTCGGGGATATGGGTCCGGCCGCGGCTCTCGAGGAAATCGAGCAGGGCGCGGGGGGAGCGCACCAGGATCCGCTCTTGCGGGAAGCCTGCTTCGGTCACCAGACGGTGGCAATGGTCAAAATCGCCAAGGGTAAATGCCACGTGGGAATCAGAGCCGAAAGTGAGATAGGCCCCCAGATCTCGCGCGGCTTCGACTATGGCACGGCAGTTGCCTTCGCTCCCCGGGCGGGAATGAATGAAGGAGGAGTTGTTGATCTCCAGCGCCACCCGATAGTCCGCCGCCGCCTTGACCACCGCCTGAATATCGATTGGAAATGCGGGGTTGCCCGGGTGGCTGATCATATCAACCCGGCCGCTCTTGATGGCGTTGATCATCGCCTGGGTATGGGTTGCCTGATCGCAGGGAGGGAATACCTGCTCATGAAAACCCGCCATGATCATGTCGAGGCGCGACTCATAGCACTCGGGAAAATCGATCTCCCCGTCGAGGTTTTTGATGTTGGCCTCGATACCCCGCAGGATCCCTACCCCATCCACCACTCTTGGCAATATCGGCAAGTTAGCGAAATGCCAGACATGAGGGGCATCGGCCATCTCGGGCCCGTGATCCGTGGTGGCAAACAGCTTGATCCCCTTGGCCCTGGCTATCGGCAGATAGTCGTGGATGGTGCTGTAGGCATGGGTGCTGGCAATGGTGTGAGTGTGGGTATCGACCGGGTACTTCATCTTCTCTCCCCTCATATTTTGAAAGGGCAGCATAGCAAAGAGCGGCAGCTTGGGCCACGCCAGTGCTTGCCACACTTTGTCACAAAATACCGCGAAGCTGACATAGTCTGAGGGGCTCTGGCTGGCATACTGCCCCCGTCGATACATGCCTGAACTCGCATCGACAGTTTGCCGTCAGGATGACGCGAACTCACTTTCCCCACCGTCGCGCCCTGCGGCGGTTTTTTTTGCCTGCAAACCGCAAACAGGTAACAGACGCGCAAAAAAAAGGCCCAACTAGCATGGTGCAGGTTGGGCGAGACTTAATGTTTAATTGCAGTGGCATAGATATAGAGTCCTGCTTTTTGACTAAGTTCCGCCCACTTTGCTTTTTTCATCGAAAAACATTTCGCTAACACTCATTCACATTCCCTTGACACTTCACGTTATGAAACGTACTTTTTAAACATTCGTTTAAGTGAGGTGTCCAGTGAGTAAAATCGATACCAAAAACCGTATTCTCGACGCCGCTGAAGTGCTGTTTGCCGAGCGGGGATTCGCCGATACCTCTTTGCGTCTGATCACCAGCGAGGCCGACGTTAATCTGGCGTCGGTGAACTATCACTTCGGCTCCAAGAAGGAGCTGATCCAGGCGGTGCTCGACCGCTATCTGAGCCTGTTTATGCCCGATCTCGATGCTCGCCTGCGGGTACTGATGGAGCAGGAGCAGCTGACCCTGCTGCAACTGTTTGAAAGCTTTGTAGAGCCACTGATGAAGCTATCGGCGGTGCGAGCCAACGGCCCGGCCATCTTCATGCAGCTGCTGGGGCGCGGCTATATCGACAGCCAGGGCCACCTGCGCCGCTTTATCACCGCCCACTATGGCCCCATTTTGCTGCGGATAACCCAGGCCATCTCC
>NZ_JBFODN010000204.1:0-8226 GCF_040908345.1 Aeromonas sp. R3-1 | reverse complement strand
GATCATGCACAGGGCCCCGGTGGTGTCATTTATCCGCTTATTTCAGCAGGTCAACCAAACGCTGGGCGTCACCGATGTAGTTGGCCGGGGTCAGCTTCTTCAGCTCAACCTTGACCGCTTCCGGCAGCTCCAGGGTGTCGATAAAGGTACGCATCCCTTCGGCATCGACGCGGCGACCACGGGTCAGCTCCTTGAGCTTCTCGTAGGGCTTCTCGATACCGTAGCGGCGCATCACGGTCTGGATCGGCTCGGCCAGCACTTCCCAGTTGGCATCCAGATCGGCGGCCATGGCGGCGTCGTTGGCTTCCAGCTTGGAGATACCCTTGAGGGTCGCCTGATAGGCAATCAGGGAGTAACCCACCGCCACACCCAGGTTGCGCAGCACGGTCGAGTCGGTCAGATCACGCTGCCAGCGGGAGATGGGCAGCTTGCTCGCCAGATGCTGGAACACGGCGTTGGCCAGACCCAGATTGCCTTCGGAGTTCTCGAAGTCGATGGGGTTGACCTTGTGCGGCATGGTGGAGGAGCCGATTTCCCCCGCGATGGTGCGCTGCTTGAAGTGACCCAGGGAGATGTAACCCCACACATCGCGGTCGAAGTCGATCAGGATGGTGTTGAAGCGGGCCATGGCGTCGAACAGCTCGGCGATATAGTCGTGCGGCTCGATCTGGGTGGTGTAGGGGTTCCAGGTCAGACCCAGGGAGGTAACAAACTCCTCGGAGAACTGGTGCCAGTCCACATCCGGGTAGGCGCTGAGGTGGGCGTTGTAGTTGCCGACCGCACCGTTGATCTTGCCGAGGATCTCCACCGCCATGATCTGCTTGAACTGGCGCTCCAGACGGTAGGCGACGTTGGCCATCTCCTTGCCCATGGTGCTCGGGGTCGCCGGCTGACCGTGGGTACGGGAGAGCAGCGGCATGTCACGGTACTCGTGGGCCAGACGCTTGATCTCGCTGATCAGCTTCTCGCAATAAGGCTTGATGACCTCTTCGCGAGCGGTTTTCAGCATCAGACCGTGGGAGTTGTTGTTGATGTCTTCCGAGGTGCAGGCGAAGTGGATGAACTCGCTGACAGCCGCCAGCTCCGGGTTCACTTCGACTTTCTCCTTGAGGAAGTACTCCACCGCTTTCACATCATGGTTGGTGGTGCGCTCGATCTGTTTGATGCGGGCGGCGTCACTCTCGTTGAAGTTGCTGACGATGCCATCGAGCAGGGCGTTGGCGGCCGCGCTCAGGGCAGGGACTTCCGGGATCCCGGCGTGGCTGGCCAGTTTTTGCAACCAGCGCACCTCGACTTCGACGCGAAAACGCAGCAGGCCGAATTCGGAGAAGATAGGGCGCAGGGCATCGGCCTTGTCGCCATAACGACCGTCAATCGGGGAAACAGCAGTCAGCGCGGACAGCTCCATGGGGTGAACTCCTGATGATTTGTGTGGGGGATCCGTATTCACTTGCGCGCCGGTCGGGGTGTATCAAGGCTGATGTGCGGCTGTTCACCCTGATGTTGACCTCGCTTGCCCGCGCGCGAGCCGATGATTAGTAACGTTTGGCCAGCTCCACCATCTTCTTGCGAGCGAAGATGATCTGGGTGCGGCTGCCACCGAGCTGACGCCACAGCACGCAGGCACGAATGCCTGCCAGCAGCAGGGCGCGCACCTTGTGCTGCACCAGCGGCTGCTGCAGGAACAGCGGGGTACCCGCCACCTGGATGCGCGGCCCGATGGGGCTGATAAGATCGCTGTAGATGCTCGCCATGTTGGCCAAAATCTGCTCGTCGAGCAGATCGAAGTGCTGTTGCTGGCGGCCAATCTGGCTGATCCGCTCACCCAGCATATTGAGAATGTCCTTGCGCTTGGCCAGCTTGCGCTCCAGCGCAATCAGGCTCACCACGTAGCGGGTCAGCTCGGCATTCTTCTGGCTGCCGTCGGCACCCAGCTGCTCGACCAGCGCGCGGTAGCCGTCGCGAATGGCCAGATGGGTGTTGTTGAACACCTCGAGCGGTTGGCTCGGGTTGGTCACCAGAATGCTGGAGAGGCTCTCGCGCAGGGCGGCCTCGTCACAGCTGCCGTCTCGGGCCACCTTCTGCACCAGATACGCGGCCTGGCAGATGCCGGCAAAGGCCATGGTTCTGTCTTGGAATTTATCGCTCACGTCTGCTGCCTTCTGTTAAGGATTCAAACCGGATGGCTGAAACGTTGTTCGATGATGCCGCCGCCCAGACACACTTCCCCGTCGTAGAAGACGGCGGACTGGCCCGGGGTCACTGCAGCCTGCTTCTCGTCGAAGATGACCCGGATGGTCTCGTCGTCGATGGGCTGGATCAGGCAGGGGATATCCTGCTGGCGGTAGCGGGTCTTGACGGTGCAGCGACGCGGCTCGCGAATGGGGGTGCGATCCACCCAGTGCAACTGGCTGGCAATCAGGCCATCGGAGTAGAGGCGAGGATGCTCGCCCTGCGCCACCACCAGCACGTTGCGCTCGACCTCTTTGTCGACCACATACCAGGCCTCTTCGGTGGCATCTTTGCGACCACCGATGCCGAGCCCCTTGCGCTGGCCCAGGGTGTGATACATCAGACCCTGATGCTCGCCGATCACCTTGCCATCCACGGTCTCGATTTTACCGGGCTGGGCGGGCAGGAACTTGGCCAGGAAGTCCTTGAACTTGCGCTCGCCGATAAAGCAGATGCCGGTGGAGTCTTTCTTCTTGGCGGTGATGAGATCGAGCTGCTCGGCGATGCGGCGCACCTCCGGCTTCTCCAGATCGCCAACCGGGAACAGGCTCTGACCCACTTGCTTCTCGCTCAGGGTATAGAGGAAGTAGCTCTGATCCTTGTTGGTATCGAGACCGCGCAGCAGTCGCGGGCGGCCGGTGCTGTCGTCACGGCGCACATAGTGGCCGGTGGCGATGTAGGTGGCACCCAGCTCTTCGGCGGCAAATTCGAGGAACGCCTTGAACTTGATCTCCTTGTTGCAAAGGATATCGGGGTTTGGCGTGCGGCCAGCCTTGTACTCTTCGAGGAAGTGCTCGAACACATTGTCCCAGTACTCGGCCGCGAAGTTGATGGTGTGGAGTTTCATCCCCAGCTTGTCGCAGACGGCCTTGGCATCAGCCAAATCCTGGGCGGCAGAGCAGTACTCGTCCGTGTCGTCTTCTTCCCAGTTCTTCATGAACAAGCCTTCGACCTGATAGCCCTGCTGCTGGAGCAGGTAGGCCGAGACGGAAGAATCCACGCCGCCGGACATGCCGACGATCACCTTGATTTGGCTGTTGTCTGTCATTAGTCGAAGTTACCAGTTCGTTTAAACGGGGCGTATTCTACCAGAGTTTTGCGCCCCCGGTCACATATCCATGCCGCAGTTCCCATCAGGAGCCTGACAGCAGGAAATCGTTTTTCTATTGTTGGCATTTGTTGCCGAAAACAGAGTGTCAAATGGCCTCAGATAAAGGCCTTGAGGGCCGAGAGCGGCAGCCGTGTCCCCGCCAGATAATCCTGAATGCACTGCCACACCAAGGGGCTGCGCAGGGCCGGTTTGCATTCCGCTATTTCTTCCAGCGTAAGCCAGTGGCAAGCCAGCACATCGCCGTCAGGATCCTCTGGATGGTGCTGACCCGGCGCTTTTTCAAGGTCGAAGATGATGGCGGTGCGCACATAGGTGGCTTCGCTGTCGGCCGGTTTGAACAGATAGGTACCAAGCCAGGCCGTCGGCGTGGCGGTCAGACCCGTCTCCTCTTTCAGCTCGCGGCAAGCCGCTTCAAGCAGGTTTTCCCCCGGCTCCACATGGCCGGCGGGCTGGTTGAAACGGCGCTGGCCTTTTATCTCCTCTTCCACCACCAGAAAGCGCCCCTGCCACTGCACCAGGGCGGCGACCGTCAGGCGCGCCTCCATGCGGGCGTGGCTGGTGGTCGATTGCTCTGCCTGATTGCTCATCATGACTCCTTGTCGCTGCTATTGGGATTGCCCGCACGGGCGGGTCGGCGTGCCGTTCCTCGCCCGCTGCTGCGGGGTTTGCCGCCGGTCGGGTTCGTGGCTGCGCGCTCGGTTGGGTGAGTGCTGCGGGGGCGTTCGTCCCGTCTCGGCTGGCTGGGCCGCCGTGGTGCCTCCCCTGCCGGTTTGGCCGGTTTGGCGGTATGAGCGCCTGAACGGGATGAGGAGAGGCGCGGGCGGCTGTTGGAGAGCGGCGCCAGCTCGGGGGCGGGCAGGCTGTGGCTCTCGCCGGGTGCCAGACCATCTAACGTCCAGTCGCCGATGGCGTAGCGAATAAGGCGCAAGGTGGGGTGGCCGATATGGGCGGTCATCCGCCGTACCTGCCGGTTGCGCCCCTCGATGATCTTGATCTCCAGCCAGCTGGTGGGGATCTCCTTGCGCTCGCGGATCGGCGGATTGCGCGGCCACACCGCAGGTTCATCCATGATGCGCGCCCCGGCGGGCAGGGTCATGCCGTCATTGAGCTCGACACCGGCGCGCAGGGCGGCCAGTTTCTCTTCGCTCGGCACGCCTTCCACCTGCACCCAATAGGTCTTGGGGGTCTTTTCCCCCGGCTGGGTGAGGCGCGCTTGCAGCTTGCCATCGTTGGTGAGCAGCAGCAGCCCCTCGCTGTCGCGATCGAGCCGCCCTGCGGCATAGATGCCGGGCTCTTTGATGTAATCCTTGAGGGTCTCGCGGCCCGCCTCGTCGGTGAACTGGCAGAGCACCATGTAGGGCTTGTTCAGCAGGAGCAATTTGCGATCCTCTGGGGCCAGCTCTGGTTTGCGGGGGGATGCATGGCGGGGTGCGGCTGGTTTGGCCGCCGTGCGCGGGGCGTTATCGCGCGGCGCGCGGCTGACAGAGAGACGGGAGCGGGGAGATTTCATCGGATACACACTTCAGACAGACGATGGCAGCGAGTGTACCACAGGGTGCTGAGGGCAGGATGAATGGCTGGCGTTACAGCAAGCAGCGCCCAGAGCCAATTCGCCTAGCTCAGCAGGCTCTCGATCACGATAGCCTGACGGGCGGGGGGCGAGCCCGCCAACAGCAGGGCGTGGCTGACCACATCGTCGATCATCGCCTGCGCCAGTCGGGTGAGGGGGCGCAGGGTCTCCCGTCCGCTACCAACCGGCACCGCCAGCAGAATAATGGTCTGCACCGGCCCGATTTGAGAGCCCCACTCGATGGGCTCCTTGCAATTGAGCAGGGTCAGCGCTGGCTGGCTGATCCCTTCGCTCAATACATGGGGCATGGCAAGGCCGGGGCGGATGATGGTGGCCGAGACCTGCTCGCGCCGCTCTACCGCGGCGGTCAGTGTGGCGCGGTCGGTGACCAGCTCGGCGGGCAGCAGATCGATCAGATGCTCGAGCGCTTCGGCCTTGGTCAGCGGTTCGGTGCTGTGGGCCAGCTGGCGCAGGGCAAAATGGTAGTCGGGTAGGGCATTTGCCAGTCGCAACTCCGCCAGCGCGGCGGTGCGCTGGCGCACCAGCGGTTGACCCAGTTCGCCGCACCAGCAGGTAAAGGCCATGTGGGCGAGCTCGGCATCGCACCCTTCGATCTGCAACTGGCAGAGATCGCCTGGCCGGGTGGCGAGGGTCAACAGGGAGAGCTGGTTGCTTGCGGCAACGGTCTGACGCCGGGTGAGGTTGGCGCAGCGGATGGTGGATTTGAACATCCCCGCCAGCCGGTTCAACTGCTTGGCCTGGGTGATGCTCAACCCCTGCTGGCAGTAGAAGGTGATTTCGCGGGTCAGCATCAGGCCGGGATCGGCAGGGCCTTGAGTACGGCGTTGGCATCCAGCAGCACGGTTTCCAGTCTCACCTGATGGATGGTGCAGCCGAGGAAGCGCTCTTTCTGCTCAATCTCGATATCGGAGGCAATCAGCACTAGGTCGGCGCTGGCAATATCGCGGGCGGTCAGCATGTTCTCCATGCCCATGGCGCCCTGTGTCTCGACCTTGATCTTGAGTCCCAGCCCAGTGGCGGCTTTTTGCAGGGCATCGGCAGCCATATAGGTATGGGCGATACCGGTCGGGCAAGCGGTGACGGCGACGATCTTCATCTGCTCTCTGTGATGCTGACAAGGGGGAGCAACAAGATAGCGCCAGCGGGGGGCTTTTACCAAAAGTCCATATGAAAAGTGGGATCTTGATGGGGATATGCCCGTCCCTTGAACGGCAGTGCAAGCTCATGCCGGGCCAGTCGGGTGTCTGGTTGCTCCAAACAACAAGGGCCACCCCTGTGGGTGGCCCTGAACAATCTGCGTCTGTTGTTATGGCTATCAGGCGGTCTGTGCGGCCAGCTCGGCGGCTTTCAGTTCGCGCTTGATGCGGCGGATCTTGCGCTCTTCGGCGACCGCGACACAACCCATCAGTACCAGACAGGCGGCGGCTGCGATGTCCAGCGCCGCGAAGGTGCCGGTCCAGCCGGTCAGACCGAAGATGGGGGTGCCATCGGCGATCATGCCCAGACCCAGTTTGGCGAAGCTGTCACCAATCAGGTAAGCGAAGGTGCCCTTGACGCCATCGGCCACACTGATGCCCTGCTTGGGGACGAAGCCCACGGCGGCGACGCCGATCAGCAGTTGCGGACCAAACACCAGGAAGCCCAGGGTGAACAGGGAGCCCAGGAACATAAACTGGGTGGTCGCATGCTGGTAGAGACCCAGAGTCGCGATGATCAGCGCCAGTGCCACACAGGCAACCAGACCACGACGGCCGTTGGCCAGATCGGAGAGGTAACCCCACATCAGGGTGCCGACCAGTGCGCCCACTTCGAAGAAGGTAAAGCCCTGAATAGCCACGTCTTTGGAGAAGCCCAGCTCCTGGTGGGCATAGACGGTAGACCACTGGTCGATACCGATACGCACCACGTAGAGGAAGATGTTGGCAAAGCAGAGCAGCCAGATCACCTTGTTGAGCAGCACGTACTTCACGAAGATCTGCCACTTGGTCAGCTGCTGCTCCTCGGTGGCGATATCCTCTTCGCTCGCCACTTCGTCAAACAGCTCTTCCACCTTGCCAAGGCCATAGGCTTCCGGTGAATCGCTACCAAAGCGCAGGCCGATAAAGCCGACGATCAGGGCGATGATGGAGGGGAAGATAAACATGCCGAGCACGTTGCCATCAAACAGGTAGTTGGCACCGAACAGCGCCACACCGGCCGCACCGGCACCGCCCACGTTGTGGGAGAGGTTCCACATGCCCAGATAGGTGCCGCGCTTGTTGCGAGGGGTCCACTTGGTGATGGTGGAGTAGCTGCACGAACCGCCACAGCTCTGGAAGAAACCGCTCAGCGCATAGAAGAAGATCATGAAGTAGAGGCTGAAACCGGTGCCGCCCATGCTGGCACTGAAGCCCAGCATGCACAGCGCGGAGAGGATCAGCATCAGCGGCAGGAACTGCTTGGTGTTCTTGCCATCGGCGTAGTAGGAGACGATGGTCTTGCCCACCCCGTAGGTGATGGAGAAGCCAAGGCCGATCATGCCAAGCTCGGTCATGGAGAGACCGTACTCCTGGATCATGTCATTTTGCGCAATGTTGAAGTTCTTGCGGATCAGATACATGGTCAAATAGCCAATAAATACAACCAGATAAGATTGCATAAACGGCTTGAACCAGAGCTTGCGCCGGGCTTCGACCGGCAGGTCGAGGGTGGGGACCCGGACCTGTTGGAGCAATTTCAACATCTTCGTTCATCCTCTGCGAGATAGACGGTATTTCCGCCGCGCCCCTCATTTGTAGATAGGTTGTTCGAGGTCACGCCACGGAAGGGGGAACGGAACGTCGGGGCTGTCAGCCGTTGCTGCGCTCGACGTTCCATCCATATAAACCCGGGCCCGGCACGGGATGACGGGGTGCATTGCCCGTCGCGGTGCGGGTCACGACATCAGGTGAGGTGACTCTAATAAGAGGGGCAAAAAATGGCTTGAGAGCCATCCCTAGTGGGGCTAGGAAATTTTCCTAGTTTTTGCGCTTTCGCGGACAAAGCGTGAGAAACATCACACCGCTGACGCCGGATTGCTGCCATTTCAGCCAGTTTGGCGCTCTGTGTGAGTGCTGGGCTGAGGAGGGGAGAGGCTAGAAGGGAGCCAGGGAAAGGCAAGGGGAGAGGTGAAAGCAGAGATAAGGGAAGAGTGCTTATCGACCACTATTTCTCGGGGGGCGATTTTGGGAAATACGGCTCGCCAGCCATCCCAAAAAACAAGAGGCCACCCCGTGGGGTGGCCTCTTTTTATGCTCTATGAGCCGCGATGGCG
>NZ_JBFODN010000203.1:0-18762 GCF_040908345.1 Aeromonas sp. R3-1 | reverse complement strand
GGATTAGGATAACGTCAGGGATTGCAGGGAGCATTGCAGTTCTACGGACAGGACGACACGACTCTAGGGGACGGCTACCGCCGTCCCCTTTTCTTTTATGGTTTGCCCGAGAGATTGCCGCGCTGGGCGGCGTTGACGATCTCTTGCAGGCGCTGACGAATGTCGACCATGCCAAACACACCAAAGATCAGCACAGTGACAAATTCGGCTTTGGTGACCGCGAAGTAGCGTTTGCAAGCTGCCTTGATCATGCTGGCCTGCAGCCAGTGCAGCAGGGCGACGATCACGCCACAGACCGGCAGAAAGCCGTTGAGTTTGCCGGGTAGCGGGGCAATCAGGCTCACCAGTACGCCAAACCAGAAGAACAATATCAGCCCCATCGCCAACAGATTAAAGACCCGCTTCATTGTTTACCTCCCGTAGATAGAGTTGATAACAGACCTGACCTGCCTGTTTGTCCTTGAGTAGTTGCCAGCTGGCAGGCAGCGCCAGATCGGCCATCTCTTTTTCCCGCTCCAGATAGATGAGGGCGTCCGGTGCCAGCCAGCCGCGCTGCTCCAGCAGCTCGCACACTTGCGGCAGCAGCTCGCGGCGAAACGGCGGATCGAGGAACACCAGATCAAACGGCGTGGCCGGGCCTTGCAGCCAGCTCACTGCATCTGACTGGATCACCTGACCCTGACTGCTGCCGAGGGCGGTCAGGTTCTTCTTGATCTGGTCAGCGGCCCCTTTGTCCATCTCGATCAGGGTCACCTGCTCGGCATAGCGCGACAGCGCCTCCAGCCCGAGTCCGCCGCTACCGGCAAACAGATCCAGGCAGCGGGTGCCACGAATGTGGGGGGCCAGCCAGTTGAAGATGGTCTCCTTGACGCGATCCGTGGTGGGTCTGAGCCCCTCCACATCCTTGACCGGCAATTTGCGGCCTCGCCACTGGCCGCTGATGATTCTTACAAAGCCCGATTTTCCTTGCGGGGCGGGACTCTTGCTCGGGTTGCTACGGCTGGATTTCACTCTGGGCATCGCGTTTCATCGTCAGAAAATAAAGTGGTAGTATAAGGCGGTTCATTTTTATGCCGACCCGCCAAGGGACGGCTATCTTAGCAGTCAGCCTTTGATGTGAGTATTTTTAGATGGCAAAAGGTTTGTTTTCCTGGCTGGGTTTCGGCCGCAAGAAAGAAGAGGCTGAGGCTGTCCAACCACAGACACCCCAAGCCACCCCCGTTACCGTTGAGCCCGAGGTCACTGCTACCCCCGCTCCCGTTTCCGATATAACTGTTTCCGATAGTACGCCGGCTGTTGCCCCCGAAGTGCCTGCCAGCGCACAGAATCCCGTTTTGCAAGATGATTGCTGCCTGCCGACCGAGCTGGACGACCACGGCCCGCTGGTGGTGGAGGAGTGCGCCTCCGATCTGGAGCCGGTGATCGTCAACGAAGCGCTGATCGCCGAAGAGGAGCGTGCCGCTGACGCCGCTCGCACTGCCGCAGAGGCGCAAGCTGCTGAGGTCAAGGCAGCCGAAGAGGCTCGTATTGCTGCCGAAGCTTTTGCTGCGGAAGAGGCTCGTATTGCTGCCGAGGCTCGCGCTGCGGAAGAGGCTCGCATTGCTGCCGAGGCTCGCGCTGCAGAAGATGCTCGTATCGCCGCCGAGGCTCGCGCTGCAGAAGAGGCCCGCATCGCCGCCGAAGCTCGCGCCGCGGAAGAAGCTCGCATCGCCGCCGAGGCTCGCGCTGCAGAGGAGGCTCGTATTGCTGCCGAGGCTCGCGCCGCGGAAGAGGCTCGCATTGCCGCCGAAGCTCGCGCTGCAAAAGAGGCTCGTATCGCTGCCGAAGCCCGCGCCGCGGAAGAGGCTCGTATTGCAGCCGAAGCCCGTGCTGCGGAAGAGGCTCGCATTGCCGCCGAAGCCCGCGCTGCGGAAGAGGCTCGCATCGCTGCCGAGGCTCGCGCCGCGGAGGAGGCTCGCATTGCCGCTGAAGCTCAGGCTGCGGAAGAAGCCCGTATCGCCAAAGAGGCCCAGCGCGCGGAAGATATGCGCCTGGTCGCCGCGATGGAGGCTGAGGCCGCCGCCCTGGCAGCCCTGCCGCTGGCCGCCAAGGTGGACGATGACACCCAGGACAAACCGCAGCGGGAGGGCTTCTTTGCTCGCCTCAAGCGCAGTCTGGTGCGCACCAAGGAGAATATCGGTTCCGGTTTCTTCGGCCTGTTTCGTGGCAAGAAGATCGACGACGAGCTGTTTGAAGAGCTGGAAACCCAGTTGCTGACCGCCGATCTCGGCGTCGACACCACCACCCGCATCATCGAGGGGTTGGTGCAGCACGCGGACCGCAAGCAGCTCAAGGATGCCGAGGCGCTCTACGGCCTGCTCAAGCAGGACATGGGCGAGATGCTGGCCAAGGTCGAGCAGCCGCTGGTGATCGACACCAGCAAGAAGCCTTACGTGATCCTGATGGTCGGCGTAAACGGCGTCGGCAAGACCACTACCATCGGCAAGCTGGCCAAGCAGTTCCAGGCTGAAGGCAAGAGCGTAATGCTGGCGGCGGGTGACACCTTCCGTGCCGCTGCGGTCGAACAGCTGCAAGTTTGGGGTCAGCGCAACAACATTCCGGTGATTGCCCAGCACACCGGTGCCGACTCCGCCTCCGTTATTTATGACGCCATCGAGGCCGCCCGCTCCCGCGGGGCTGACGTGCTGATCGCCGACACCGCCGGTCGCCTGCAGAACAAGAGCAACCTGATGGAAGAGCTCAAGAAGGTGGTGCGGGTGATGAAGAAGCTGGATGAAGAGGCGCCCCACGAGATCATGCTGACGCTGGACGCCGGCACCGGCCAGAACGCCCTGAGTCAGGCCAAGCTGTTCAGCGAGGCGGTGGGCCTGACCGGTATCACTCTCACCAAGCTGGATGGCACGGCCAAGGGCGGCGTCATCTTTGCGGTAGCCGACAAGTTTCAGATCCCGATCCGCTATATCGGGGTGGGCGAGGGGATCGACGATCTGCGTCCCTTCGTTGCCAACGACTTCATCGAGGCGCTCTTCAGCCGCGATGAATAAGTCCGGCCGCGATGAGTCAGCTCAGCCGTGATGAGTAAGTGTTCCATACCCCGACTCCGGTCGGGGTTTGTCAATTTCAGGGAACCGTTATGATTCGTTTTGACAAGGTCAGCAAGGTATACAGCGGCGGCCATCAGGCGCTGCAAAAGGTCAGCTTTCACCTGCGCAAGGGGGAGATGGCTTTTCTGACCGGGCACTCGGGGGCGGGCAAGAGTACCCTCCTCAAACTGATCAGCGTGATGGAGCGTCCGACCGATGGTCGCGTCTTCTTCCATGGCGACGATGTCAGCCATATCCAGCGCAGCCAGATCCCCTATGTTCGCCGCCAGATCGGGATGATCTTTCAGGATCACCGCCTGCTGATGGACCGCACCGTGTTCGACAACGTGGCGCTGCCGCTGGTTATCGATGGCTACAGCCATGCGGACATCAACAAGCGGGTGGCGGCGGCGCTGGACAAGGTAGGGTTGCTCGGCAAGGAGCGTTACCAGCCGCGGATGCTCTCCGGTGGTGAGCAGCAGCGGGTCGGCATCGCCCGTGCCATCGTCAACAAGCCGCCGTTGTTACTGGCGGATGAACCGACCGGCAACCTTGATCCTCAGCTCTCCATGGACATCATGCGGCTATTTCAGGAGTTCAACAATTTTGGGGTCTCGGTACTGATTGCTACCCACGATCTGGGGCTGATCGCCCGTATGCGCTATCGCACCCTGACCCTCAAGGCGGGTCGCATGTATTCGGCCGGGGAGGAGCTCTGATGGCTATCGTTCGTCATAAACAACCGCCGCTGCGCCGTCTGATGATGTACGGGGTTGACCATGTGCGGCAGGCGTTTGCCAGTCTCGGGGAGCTGTGGCGCAATCCGCTCGCTTCACTGATGACGCTGGCGGTGCTGGGCGTCAGTCTGGCACTGCCATCCTGCTTCCACGTGCTGCTGAAAAATGCCGAGGTGGTGGAGGGGAGCTGGCAGAACAGCTCCCAGATCTCCCTCTATCTGCGCAAGGATCTGCCGGAGCAGAGCATTCTCGATCTGCAGCACAGGATCCTGCTCTATCCCGAGGTGGATTCGGTCACCTACCTGAGCCGTGACGATGCGTTGCGGGAGTTTCGCGAGATCTCCGGCTTCGGCGATGCCCTCGATTATCTGGACAGCAACCCGTTACCGCCTGTGCTGAGCGTGATCCCGGATCCGCGCTGGCAGAACCCGGAAGGGGCCGCCGAGCTGCTCAGCAAGCTCAATAACGAGGTGGGGGTCGAACAGGGCAAGCTGGATCTGCAGTGGTTGACCCGGTTGCAGGGGATCATGAACCTGCTGCGCCACACCATTACCGGTATCGCGGTGCTGCTGCTTTCCGCCGTGTTGCTGATCGTCGGCAATACCCTGCGTCTCAACATCCTCAACCAGCGTTCCGAGATTGAAGTGCTCAAGCTGGTGGGGGCGACCGATTCCTTTATTCATCGTCCCTTCCTCTATACCGGCATCTGGTTCGGGGTGATCGGCGGCATGCTGGCCTGGTGGCTGACTGAAGTGATGGTGATCTGGAGCGAAGGGGTGGTGAAGGAGCTGGCGGGCTTGTATAACAGTAACTTCCGGCTGGTTGGTATGGGGGCGGTAGACGGGATCAATCTGATCTTGCTGGGCGCCCTGCTGGGGCTGATTGCCTCCTGGTTCTCGGTCCATCGCCACATTCGCGACATCGAACCATCCTGATTACTTTGTCATCAAAGTAAATCGCTGGATTTTGAGAGGCGGATCAAGTAAAAGAGGGGCCGTTTCTGGCTTGGCCCCCATAGTCAGAGTATTCTGAATAACAATGATCTTCCGGATCTTCGCGAGATCCAGTGAACCTTCTGATTTATAAGCAGTCTATTAAAGCTGAAGCATTTATACGGGTGTGGCCCCTCTGCCTTGCTCGTCAGACTTGGCAAGCATGTGAAGGTTGCGAGCTCCGCAACAATGGACTTAGCATGCTACTTTTCGGGGGTCCTTCATTGTGACCCCCTTTTTTTGACTGTTCATTCATGATTCATCCTGCAGGCTTAAGATAAGCCGGTCTAAAACTGGGCATGTTCTTTGATACACGCCGCAGAATGGCATCCGGTCAGTAGACAGACCCTCTCAGGGTGTTAGACTGATTCGATTGAAAAGTAAGAGGTAACAGATGGGAACTTCATTGCAGCGCACTATGGCTCTGATTCCGCAAGGTAGTCTGGAAGGCTATATCCAGGCAGTAAACTCTATTCCTGTGCTGAGCGCAGAGGAAGAGCGTGAACTGGCTGAGCGTTTGCAGCAGGATGGCGATCTCGAGGCTGCTCGTCAGCTGGTTATGTCGCACCTGCGCTTTGTCGTTCATGTCGCCAAGAGTTATGCCGGTTACGGCCTGCCTCAGGCCGATCTGGTTCAGGAAGGCAACATCGGCCTGATGAAGGCGGTCAAGCGCTTCGACCCGACGGTCGGCGTGCGTCTGGTCTCCTTTGCCGTGCACTGGATCAAGGCCGAAATTCACGAATACGTCCTGCGCAACTGGCGCATGGTCAAGGTGGCGACCACCAAGGCCCAGCGCAAGCTCTTCTTCAACCTGCGCAAATCCAAAAAGCGTCTGGGCTGGCTGAACCACGAAGAGGTTCAGGCCGTGGCGGCCGATCTCGGCGTTTCTGCCGCTGACGTGACCGAAATGGAAGCGCGGATGGCCAACTACGATCAGGCGTTCGATCTGGTGGGTGACGATGAGGAAGAGGGCGGTTTCGCTCCGGTTCACTATCTGGAGGACAAATCCTCCGATCTGGCCGCCACCATCGAGAACGACAACTGGGACGATCACGCGACCCGTCGTCTGAGCTCGGCCCTCGCCACCCTGGATGAGCGCAGCCAGCACATCATCCGCGCCCGCTGGCTCGATGATGACAGCAAGACCACTCTGCAGGAGCTGGCCGATACCTACGGCGTCTCTGCCGAGCGTGTGCGTCAGCTTGAGAAAAACGCACTCAAGAAGCTGAAAGATGCCATGGAAGCCTGATGCTTCCTCTCATAAAAACAGGGCCTGATGGCCCTGTTTTTGTTTCGCAGGGATCTGGTCGGCCTTGCTTTGGTTACCCTTGAGTGTGTTATGTTGCCGCCACTGCCACATTAGGGAGAGCAGAAGTGAAACTGTTGAACGACCTGTTTACCAACAACCGTGAGTGGGCCGAACGGATCAAGGCCGAAGATCCCGCTTTCTTTGCCACTCTTTCTGCCCAGCAGGCCCCCGAATACCTCTGGATCGGTTGTTCCGACAGCCGGGTCCCCGCCAACCAGCTGATGGGCTTGCTGCCGGGGGACGTCTTCGTCCACCGCAACGTCGCCAATCTGGTGGTACATACCGATTTCAACTGCCTCTCCGTGCTGCAATACGCGGTAGAAGTGCTCAAGGTGAAGCACATCATCGTCTGCGGTCACTATGGCTGCGGCGGCGTCAAGGCCGCGATGCAGAATCAGGAGCTGGGTCTCATCGACAACTGGCTGCGCAACATCAAGGATGTCTACTTCAAATATGGTGAAGAGCTCGAGGCCATCGAGGATGAACATGAGCGCTTCGACTACCTGTGCGAGCTGAACGTGGCCGAGCAGGTCGCCAACGTCTGCCACACCACCATCATCCAGAACGCCTGGCGCAAGGGGCAGGAGCTGGCCGTCCACGGCTGGATATACGGGATTAAAGACGGTCTGCTGCACGATCTCGATCTCTGCATCAGCGGCCCGGATCAGATCCCCGACGTCTATCGCGCCTGGCCGGACATGCGTCCGCCCCACCGTCGGCGCTAGGGAGCTTCATGGTGGTGCCAGCCCTCTATCTGCAGATCAAGCAGCATATTCTGGACGGGATCCGCGAACGCCACTATCAGGCGGGGGACAGGATCCCGACCGAAGCGGCCCTGTGCGAGCAGTTCACCGTGAGCCGGATGACGGTCAACCGTGCGTTGCGGGAACTGGTGGCGGAAGGGTGGTTGGTGCGTACCGCCGGTTCCGGTAGCTTCGTGGCGGACAGGCGCACCGAGTCACCGCTGCTGGCTATTCGCAATATTGCCGACGAGATCGCCGAGCGTGGCGGTGAGTACAGCGCCCGGGTGATCCGGCTGCAGCGACTGGCCGCTGACGAGAAGGTGGCGGTACAACTGGGGCTGCGGGTGGGCGCCCCCATCTTTCACAGCCTGATCGTCCATCAGGCCGATGGGGAGCCGTTGCAATTGGAGGAGCGCTTCGTCGATGCCGGGCGCCTGCCTGGCTATGGCGAGCAGGATTTTACCCAACAGACCCCCAACCGCTATCTGATGGATGTCTGCCCCCTCTCCGAGATGGAGCACGTGGTGGAAGCCGTGCTGCCCAGCGCCGGTGAGGCGGGATTGTTGCAAATCCGCGTAGATTCCCCCTGCCTGTTGTTGCACCGGCGTACCTGGTCGGAGGGGCATCTGGTCTCCTATGCCCGTTTGCTCTCCCCAGGTTCCCGCTACAAGCTGAGTTCCAAGGCGCAGCTGCCCTAGTTGTCTATACAAATAGATTCTTCTCAAGCCCACCTCCTGGTGGGCTTTTTTGTGCTTAAACTCTAAGTTTGATGCTGTTATCAGGATGTGAACGCCGCTCTTTCTTTCGTCATAGAGATCGACTATAAGAATATGTATATACATTTGAGGTCGCTATGAACAAGGAACTGTTGAACTGCGAGCGTGTCTGGCTCAACGTGACGCCCGCCACCCTGAATGATGAGCTGGCCGACTACGGCCTGCTGCCGCTCCACGCCATCGGCGTAAAGGATGGCAAGATCCACGCGTTGGTGCCGATGGCCGAGCTTAAGGGGCCGTATCCCGCCCATTGGCTGGATATGCGGGGCAAGCTGGTCACCCCCGGCCTTATCGATTGTCACACCCATCTGGTCTTCGCCGGCAGCCGTGCCGAAGAGTTCGAGCTGCGTCAGCAGGGAGTGCCCTATGCCGAGATCGCCCGTCGGGGCGGTGGCATCATCAGCACGGTGCGTGCCACCCGTGCCGCCAGCGAAGAGCAACTGTTCGAGCTGGCGTTGCCGAGGGTGGCATCCCTGATCCGCGAAGGGGTCACCACGGTGGAGGTCAAGTCCGGCTATGGCCTGACGCTGGATGATGAACTCAAGATGCTGCGGGTGGCCCGCCGACTGGGAGAGGCGCTGCCGATCCGGGTCAAGACCACTCTGCTGGCGGCCCATGCGGTGCCGCCTGAATATCGCGACGATCCCGATAGCTGGGTCGAGACCATTTGTCAGGAGATTATCCCGGCCGCCGCCGAGGCGGGTCTGGCCGATGCGGTGGATGTCTTCTGCGAGCACATCGGCTTCTCGTTGGCCCAGACCGAGCAGGTCTATCTGGCGGCAGATCAATATGGCCTGCCGGTTAAGGGGCATATGGATCAGCTCTCCAATCTCGGTGGCAGCACCCTCGCAGCCAACTTTGGCGCCCTCTCGGTGGATCATCTGGAGTATCTTGATCCGGAAGGGATCCTGGCGCTGGCCCACCGTGGCGTGGTCGCCACCCTGCTGCCCACCGCCTTCTACTTCCTCAAAGAGACCAAATTGCCCCCTGTTGCAGCTCTGCGCAAGGCGGGGGTGGCGATGGCGGTCTCTTCCGACATCAACCCGGGTACGGCCCCCATTGTCTCGCTGCGGATGGCGATGAACATGGCCTGCACCCTGTTTGGCCTGACCCCGGTGGAGGCCATGGTCGGGGTGACCCGTCACGCCGCCAAAGCGCTCGGCGAGCAGGATCGCCTTGGCCAGCTCAGGGTGGGCATGGCGGCCGATTTCCTGATCTGGCACTGCGCCAATCCGGCCGAGCTGAGCTACATGGTCGGCGTCGATCAGCTGGCAAGCCGCATCTTCAACGGCAAGGAGACCCTCCATGGATAAGTTCAACCCGATCGATATGTCGCTCTGGCAAGGGCGGCAGGATCCGGAAGATGGCGAATTGGCTCTGCGTTGGCACGACAAGGTGCAGCCCTGGACCGCCGGAGCACAAGACGCTGCCGGTGTGGTACTGCTCGGTTTTGCCTGCGATGAAGGGGTGCGCCGCAATAAGGGGCGTGTCGGCGCCGCCGGTGCGCCGCAAGCGGTGCGCAAGCTGCTGGCCAACATTGCCTGGCACCTGAATCGCCCCGTCTACGATGGCGGGGATGTGAGTTGTACCGATGGCAATCTCGACGCCGCCCACGGCTATCTGGCCGAGCGGGTCGCCGCCGCGCTTGATCTGGGCCACTTCCCGCTGGTGCTGGGGGGCGGTCACGAGGTGGCTTTCGGCAGCTGGAGCGGCCTCAACCTGCATCTGGCGGGTCAGGGGCGAGTCGGCATTATCAATTTTGACGCCCACTTCGACCTGCGCATGAAGCAGGAATTGGCAAGCTCCGGCACCCCCTTCTTCCAGATCGCCGAGCAGTGTGCCGCTCAGGGCACGCCGTTTCACTACGCCTGCCTCGGGGTGGCCGAGACCGCCAATACCCAAGCCCTGTTTGCCCGTGCCAAGGCGCTGGGTGTGTGGCATGTGCTGGACGAGGCGATGACCCAGACCGGGCTGCCAGCCTTGCTAAGCGGGCTGGACGCCTTTATCGCCGATTGTGATCACCTCTATCTGACCATCGACCTTGATGTGCTGCCCGGCGCCGTTATGCCGGGAGTGAGTGCCCCCGCCGCCCGTGGCGTGGAGCTGGCGGTGATCGAACCGCTGATCGCCCATATCCGGGCCAGCGGCAAGCTCAGGCTTGCCGATCTGGCCGAGTACAACCCGACGCTGGATCAGGATAACCGCAGTGCCCGTGTGGCCGCGCGACTGGTTCATCTGTTGACCCGTTAACCCTTTGGCCGCCCGTCGCCAAAGGCACCCTATTGATACAACAAGGAGTGTGTATGTCTGTGCAACAGCAGGATCCCCGTCATGATCCTAACCGCGTGATCCGTGCCCCGCGCGGTACCGAGCTGACCGCCAAGAGCTGGCTCACCGAGGCGCCGCTGCGGATGCTGATGAACAATCTGGATCCCGAGGTGGCCGAGCATCCCCAGTCGCTGGTGGTCTATGGCGGGATTGGCCGCGCCGCCCGCAACTGGGCCTGCTTCGACAAGATCGTCGAGGTGCTGACCCGGCTCGAGGAGGATCAGACCCTGCTGGTGCAATCCGGCAAGCCGGTCGGGGTGTTCCAGACCCACAAGGACGCGCCGCGGGTGCTGATCGCCAACTCCAATCTGGTGCCGCACTGGGCCAATTGGGAGCACTTCAACGAGCTCGATAAGAAGGGTTTGATGATGTACGGCCAGATGACCGCGGGCTCCTGGATCTACATAGGTACTCAGGGGATAGTGCAGGGCACTTACGAGACCTTCTTCGCGGTGGCCAACCAGCACTTCAACGGCTCGCCTGCGGGCCGCTGGATCCTCACCGGTGGTCTCGGCGGCATGGGTGGCGCCCAGCCGCTGGCCGCCACCATGGCAGGCTTCTCGATGATCGCCGTGGAGTGCGACGAGACCCGCATCGATTTTCGTCTGCGCACCCGTTATGTGGACAAGAAGGCCCACAGCCTGGATGAAGCGCTGGCCATGGTCGAAGAGGCCAAGCAGAGCGGCATCGCCGTCTCCGTCGGCCTGCTCGGCAACGCCGCCGACGTCTTCGCCGAGCTGGTGGCCCGAGGTATCACACCGGATGTGGTGACCGACCAGACCTCCGCCCACGACCCGGTGCACGGCTACCTGCCGCAGGGCTGGAGCGTGGCCAAGTGGCGCGAGCTACAGCAGAGTGCCCCGCAGGAGGTGAATCTGGCCGCTCGTCGCTCCATGGCCCGTCAGGTGGAGGCGATGCTGACCCTGCAAGAGCGCGGCGCGGCGACTCTGGATTACGGCAACAACATCCGCCAGATGGCGCTGGAGGAGGGGGTTGCGAACGCCTTCGACTTCCCCGGCTTCGTCCCCGCCTACATTCGCCCGCTGTTCTGCGAGGGGATTGGCCCGTTCCGCTGGGTGGCCCTCTCCGGCGATCCGGAAGATATCTACAAGACCGACCAGAAGGTCAAAGAGCTGATCCCCGATGATCCTCACCTGCACAACTGGCTCGACATGGCCCGCGAGCGCATCGCGTTTCAGGGGCTGCCGGCGCGGATCTGCTGGGTCGGGGTCAAGGATCGGGTGCGGCTCGGTCTGGCCTTCAACGAGATGGTGAAAAACGGCGAGCTGAAAGCCCCCATCGTCATTGGCCGCGACCATCTGGATTCCGGCTCGGTGGCGAGCCCGAACCGCGAGACCGAGTCGATGATGGATGGCTCCGATGCCGTCTCTGACTGGCCGCTGCTCAACGCCCTGCTCAACACTGCCGGCGGCGCAACCTGGGTCTCCCTGCACCACGGCGGCGGGGTCGGCATGGGCTTCTCCCAGCACTCCGGCGTGGTGATCGTCTGTGACGGCTCCGATGATGCTGCCAAGCGGGTCGGTCGGGTGCTGCGCAACGACCCGGCCACCGGCGTGATGCGCCATGCCGATGCCGGCTACGAGATTGCCATCAACTGTGCCCATGAGGCGAAACTGGATCTGCCGATGATTGACGGCGCCAACGGTGTCAAAGGAAAGGTGTAACACCATGTTTGAATTGACTATTACTCCGGGCGAGCTGGATCTTGCCACCCTGCGCCGCGTCAGCCGCGAGCCGGTACATGTTTCACTGGATCCGGCCGCGCTGCCGGGGATCCACGCCTCCGCTACGGTGGTTACCAAGGTGATCGAACAGAACCGGGTGGTGTATGGCATCAATACCGGCTTTGGCCTGTTGGCCAACACCCGCATTCCGGTGGAGCAGCTGGACGAGCTGCAGCGCTCCATCGTGCTTTCCCACGCTGCAGGGATTGGCGAGTACATGGATGACGCCACCGTACGGCTGATGATGGTGCTCAAGCTCAACTCGTTGGCGCGGGGCTTCTCCGGCATCCGGCTGACGGTGCTTGAGGCCCTGATGACCCTCATCAATGCCGAAGTCTATCCGGTGGTGCCGAAGAAGGGCTCCGTCGGTGCCTCCGGCGATCTGGCGCCGCTGGCTCATATGAGCTGCCTGCTGATCGGGGAGGGCAAGGCTCGCCACAAGGGCGAGCTGATCGACGCCGCTACTGCGCTGAAAATTGCCGGGCTCGAGCCTATCGCGCTGGCACCCAAAGAAGGATTGGCGCTGCTTAACGGCACTCAGGCGAGCACCGCCTTCGCGCTGGAAGGGCTGTTCCATGCCGAGGATCTCTACGCCGGTGCCATCACCATAGGTGCCATGAGTGTGGAGGCTGCGCTCGGCAGCCGCAGGCCGTTCGATGCTCGCATCCACGCGGTGCGCGGTCAGCGTGGCCAGATCGACGCGGCCGCCTGCTATCGCCACCTGCTGGTGGATGGCAGCGAGATCGGTATGTCCCATCACAACTGCGAGAAGGTGCAGGATCCCTACTCATTGCGCTGCCAGCCGCAGGTGATGGGGGCCTGCCTGACCCAGATCCGTCAGGCCGCCGAGGTATTGGCGAGCGAGGCCAACGCGGTCTCCGACAACCCGCTGGTGTTTGCCGAGGATGAGGAGATCCTCTCCGGTGGCAACTTCCACGCCGAGCCGGTGGCCTTTGCGGCTGACAATCTGGCGCTGGCCATCGCCGAGATAGGTTCCCTCTCCGAGCGGCGAATGGCACTGCTGATTGACTCGCGGATGTCCGGTCTGCCGGCGTTTCTGGTCAACAATGGCGGGGTGAATTCGGGCTTTATGATCGCTCAGGTCACCTCGGCGGCGCTGGCCTCCGAGAACAAGACCCTGGCCCATCCCGCCTCGGTAGACAGCCTGCCTACGTCGGCCAATCAGGAGGATCATGTCTCCATGGCGACCTTCGCCGGCCGTCGGCTTGCCGATATGGCCGAGAACACCCGTGGCATTCTGGCAGTCGAACTGCTGGCGGCGGCGCAGGGGCTGGATTTCCGCGCGCCGCTGCGCAGTACCGAGCTGATCGAGCTGGCCAAGGGACGACTGCGGGCAGAGGTTAGCTTCTACGACAAGGACCGGTACTTTGCGCCGGATATCGAAGCGGCCGCCGCCCTGCTGGGCCGTGCCAGCTACAACGACCTGATCCCGGCCGGGGTGCTGCTCAGCCTGTAAGCCTTGATCACCCTTCTCCCCTGGTGGGGGAAGGGTAGGGGATGAGGGGGAAGCCGCTTCACTGGCGCCGGTGACTGCCGGGAGCAGATAACAAAAGACCGCCCATCGGGCGGTCTTTGCGTGTCTGACGTTGGTTGAACGCAGTTATTCGTGTTCGAACATCAGGAACAGATAGACCACAAACAACACTAGATGGGTCGCACCATGGAGCACATTGGTGCGGCCGCTGCTGAAGGTCACCTTGCACACCATCAAGGTCGTGACCAGCAGCACCATATCGGCGGGGGAGAGGCCGAGGCGCACTTCCTGACCCAGCATGGAGCCGATAAAGAGCACGGCAGGCACGGTGAGGGCGATGGTGGCCAGCACAGAGCCGAAGTAGAGGTTCATTGCTCGCTGCAACTGGTTGTTGAAGGCGGCTTTGATGGCGCCGACTGCTTCGGGAGCCAGCACGATGCAGGCGACGATAAAGCCGCCCAGTGCGGCGGGTGCTTCCATCACATGCACCCCGTAGTTGATGGGGATGGCCAGGGTCTTGGCCAGCAGGATCACTACCAGCAGGTAGGCGAGCAGCAGGATGGTGTGATAGACGTTGCTCTGCAGCGGGCCGTGGTGCTCCTCATAATCCTCGTGATCGCTGTCGACGAAGAAGTGGCTGTGGCTGCGGGTCTGGATCAGCAGAAAGACCCCGTAGAGCAGGATCGAGATGATGATCAGCATCCACGACATGGCGCGCGACATACTGCCGATTGCGCCACCCTCGGTGAAGTTGGGCAGCACCAGACAGAGCAGGGCCAGCGGGATGATGGCCACCAGATAGGATTTGACCCCATCCAGATTGAAGCTCTGGGTGTGGTAGCGCCAGCCGCCAAACAGCAGGGTGAAGCCCACCAGACCGGTACTCACCAGCATCACTACCGCAAACATGGTATCGCGGGCCATGGTGGGGTTGGGCTCGCCGGTCAGCATCACCGAAGAGATCATCACCACCTCCAGCGAGATGACCGAGAGGGTGAGGATCAGGGTGCCGAAGGGCTCGCCCAGCTTGATGGCGAGGGCATCGGAGTGGCGCACCACCGAGAAGATGGCCCAGGTGACGATGGCCAGTAGTGCCGCCGAAACCGGAAGATAGATCCCGAGCGGAGTTGTCTCTGTCAGCAGGTCACTGCCCAGGGTCTTGAAAAAGAGCAGGGTCAGCAGGCCAACGGGCAGGGCAATCTCTTGCCGGATAACTGTCTTCATAGGCAATGGTTCTCTATTGGGGGTCTTGACGACCGGATGACATAAACAGGCTGCCCGGTTATCGGTTGCGCAATAACCGGCTCCTTATGATAAAGGTTGTTATCCCCGTCAGGGCAGATCATTTTGTTGCTGAATGTAAATAAGGGGTGGCAGGAGGTGGTTCGATTTCACCATGGAGCCGGGCCCAGGTCTGCAGGGGGATTTACCCGCCTGATGGCCGGGCTGGGTTACGGCGCTACCGCCAGCATCAACCTGATGATGTCGAGCCGCTGGCCAAACCGTTTCACGGCCAAATCCTGCCATCTCTGCGTTAGCTGGCCTTCTGGTGTTGCAGCTGCCACTCCCGTTGCCAGTGGGTCAGTATCTTCAGCGGCATGGGTTTGCCGAAGAAGTAGCCCTGGATCAGATAGACGCCGTGCTGGCTCAGATAGTCGACCTGCAGCTGGCTCTCGACTCCTTCGGCGATCATCTCCATACCCGATTCCCGACCGAAGATGATGATGGCATCCAGTACGCTGCGCTTGAGGTCGTTGGTGCCTATGGTATCGACGAACATCTTGTCGATCTTGATCTGGCGGATCCCCAGGCTCTGCAGGTAGGCAAAGCCGCCGTAGCCGGTACCGAAATCATCCAGCTTGAAGTGATACCCCATCTGTTGCAGCAGGGTGATCTCCTCGGTGGCCGCTTTGATGTCGAGGATCGGCTTGCGCTCCGTCAGCTCGAAGGTGAGCCGGGTGGGTGAGGGGTTTTGGCTGTGAGCGAGCAAGGAGCGCAGCAGGGGTTGCTCGATATGGGCCGCCACCAGATTGACGCTGACCCACTGCTCCGGTGCCAGCTGCGGCAGGTCGGTGATCACCTGCTCCAGCAACTGTTCGGTCATCGGCAGGATCAGTCCCTGCTCCTCTGCATATTCGATAAAGGTGCCCGAGGGGATCAGCTCGTTTCCCCGCTGCCAGCGCAGCAGCGCCTCGAATCCCACCACTTGGTGGGTACGGGCATCCACTATCGGCTGGTAGAGGGGAATAAATTCTTTGCGTATCAATCCTGTTTGCAGCAGTCCCTTGAGGGAGCGCCGATAGCTGCGCAGCAACCAGTATGTGACGCTTAACAGGGCTCCGAGCGCGATACCGAACCAGAGACCGTAGTGATTGAGTTGGTCATAGGCATATTGCTCCAGCGCTTTTCCTGCCCAGACCGTCTGTTTGGTGAGCTCATTGGGATCGAAGAAACTCAGGCTGATATTGCTCTCTTCCTGTTTGATCTCCTTGTCGCCACGGGGAAAGTGGATTGTGCTTGCATCGTTATCCTGTCGGCTGAACTCCAGATAGAAGCAGTGGCTGCAGGGGTGTTGCAGCAGGTCGTGGCTCCAGCTGTTATCCAGCACCCAGTAGGCGAGGTTGCCGCCGGTTCGGTAATAGGCCACCAGCTCCTGCTCGGTATTGTATTTAGCTACGGTGGCAGCGACCCCCAGTTTGCCGAACTTCTGCCCGCTGTCTTGGAGCTCCTTGATCAGCGGGATCCCCCCCCCCAGGCTGGAGCAGCTGTTGCCGGAGGCGAGTTCTAACCCCTGCAGGCGGATATGAGTGCTGTAGAAGCGCGGATCGCGCAGCAGCGCCATGTCTTTGGCACCACAGTTGAACTCAAATTGTGCCAGCTGGTTGTTGATGGAGGCATCCAGCTCCCGGTGGCGTTCTGCCATGGCCCCCCTGAGCTCGGCAACCTTCTCTTTCAGCAGATGAAAGGTCATCGGCTTGGCAAACCACAGGCCGAGAAACTGGCTGCCCACGACAGGCAGGACGAACAGCAACAGAGCGATCCAGACGGGTGATTTACGCAAAGGAAGTACCTGCCAGTTTCATGAGACACAAATGGACTTTGCCATCATAGAGCATTAGTGCAATCAATTTGAGTCCGACTTGTCACACTTGTTGATTGATTTTTTAACTGCATGATTTTAAATGTGTTTATTATTAACTTTGGCTAGCTTCAATCGCTGACCTGTCATAAATGACAATTGCTCAGCTTATCCGAACTGCATTAGAGTAGCCTTGCGGTTTGACTCACCGTGTGTTCAATACTCCTGTATCTGTTTTTTGTCAGTAGCACAGAGTGTTAGTTTTGATATGAGTGTTCCTTTTGGTCCCCTTTGAGGGACCATTTTTCTGTCTGTCATCCCGCCCTTTCCCGCATCTGTAGCCCGTCATCCTTGGTATTCTTCCTCTGCTTTGGGTTATGCTTGCCCGCTTAAATTGCAGAAGCGGGATCTTCATCCATAGCTGTGGCCCGATCGCCGCTGCTACCATGAGGCGACATGGATGATGCTGGGCATACGGAAAGGCGCATGAAACTCACTACACAGCTTGTCTCATTTATCACCCTTTGCGTGATCGCAGCCATGGCGACCGTGCTGATTGGCGGGGTGTTCAGCTTTCGCGAGCTGGGCATGGAGTTGCAGCAAAAGAAGGTCGATGCGCTGGTCGAAGTGATCGACAAGCAGCTCGATGTTGCTCACGACATGGAAGATATGAGCCACTGGCTGCCTACCCTGTTGCGGGCTGCCCATGTGGTAGAGCTGGAGGTGCGCCAGAATAACCAGCGGGTCTACTGGTTCCGCGATGTGCGCAATCCGGTCGACGAACAGCTGCTGGTGCCATACAGCCACCCGCTTCCCCATCAGGCCGGCATGCAGGCCAACTTCAAACTGGAGCGCCCCTTCAAGGAGGCGGAATACTCCATCAAGGCGATGTCCGGCATCTCGCTGGGCATCTTTATCGTGGTGTTCGGTCTCTGGTACTCCATCCGCTGGCTACGCCAGCAGCTGCGCGGGGCCGAGCTGCTGGGCGTTCGTGCCCAGCTGATCCTCGATGACAAGCTCTCCAAACTGAGTCATGACCCCGCCGAAGAGTGGCCGGTGGCCGCCAGTCAGGCCCTCGACCATTTGCTCGCCGAGCTGGCGGATGCCCGCAAGGAGCGCAGCCGCTTCGACAACTTCATTCGCAGCAACGCCTTCGTCGACAAGATGACCGGCATCGGCAATCGGCTGTTTTTCGACAACCGGCTGGAGAGCGCCATCATGGAGGCGAGCGTGATGAGCGGCGGCGTGCTGCTGATCGATCTCGCCTGTCTGGAGGAGCTGGAGGCCGATCAGTTCGAGTTGTTGGGGCACGATTTGATGATGGAGGCGAGCGCCACCATTGGTGCCTTCGTGCGCAAGCATAACGGCGCCCTGCAGGCCCGCTACGCCGGTCAGGTCTTTGCGGTGTTGCTGCCCAATATGTCCGAGAGCGAGATGGTGGATAGCGCCAGCCAACTGCTCAAGAGCCTGCAACGGCTGCATTGGCCGCAGGAGGTCAACCCCGAGACGGCGGTCTATCTCGGCGCCGTCTGTTATCAGGCACAAGACAGCCTGCTCAAGGTGCAGGAGGAGGCGGAGCTGGCCCTCAAGAGCGCCCGTCTGCAAGGGCACAACGGCTGGTTCCTCTACGAGAAGCAGCTGGATGAGGAGCAGAGCAGCAAGGGCACAGTACGCTGGCGCACCCTGATCAGCCGCCGTCTCGAAGAGCACGGCATCGAATTTTATACCCAGCCGATCCAGCAGGATCGGGGGCAGGTGGTGTTGCAGCAGGAGCTGCTCACCTATCTGCACGACGAGCAGGGGCGGGCTTTGCAGGCGGGTATTTTCATGCCGATGGCGGAGAAGGTGGGCTTGTTGCTGCAACTGGATCGGCTGGTGGCGGAGCAGACCCTCGCCCTGCTGCGCCAGCGCTCCGAGCAGAGCTGCCCCATCAGCCTGACCCTCAGTGCCCAGAGCCTGCTCAACCGCGAGTTCCAGCGCTGGCTTTTCTTCGCCCTGTTCCAGCTGCCGCGCAGCACCAACGAGCGGTTGATCCTGCAACTCTCCGAATCCCAGGTGACCCGCCACTTCGAGGCGCTCAAGCGGCCGCTGCGCTCCCTGCGGATGCTGGGCTGCCAGCTGGCCATCGATCATGCCGGTCAGGATGTGGTGAGCACCCAGTACATCAAGGAGTTCGAGATCAACTTCCTCAAGCTGCACCCCAGCCTGGTGCGGGAGATCCATGCCCGTCAGGTCAACCAGATGGCGGTACGCAGTCTGGTCGGCGGCTGCGCCAATACCCGCACCCGGGTGCTGGCAGTGGGGGTGGAGAGTGGCGACGAGTGGAAGATGCTGCGCCACCTCGGGGTGCATGCCGGGCAGGGCCCCTGGTTTGCCGAGCCCCAGCGGCTGGTGCTGGAACCGGCTGGTGATTGAGATAAACAACAGAGGGTCGCCTTGGGGCGACCCTCTGTTGTTTGCGGTGCTGTTTGCGGT
>NZ_JBFODN010000202.1:0-3749 GCF_040908345.1 Aeromonas sp. R3-1 | reverse complement strand
GGCGCAAGGGTGGAGCGCCGCGCAGGCGGGCGAGCTGGTCGCCTGGCTGGCACTGGCGCAGACCGCCAGCGGCCTTGGCTTGCCGCTACTGGCGGCGCGCAGTCTGGATCGGCGGCCGTGGATGGGGCTTGCCATCGCCATGCAGCTGGCGGGATTTGGCGGCCTCTGGCTAGCGCCAGCCAGTGCCCCGATCCTCTGGTGCATGCTGTGTGGTGCCGGTCTGGGCGGTAGCTTTTCCCTCATCATGGTGATTGCGCTCGATCACCTGCCCGACCCGCGCCGCGCCGGCACCCTGAGCGCCCTGATGCAGGGCTTCGGCTTTATGCTGGCGGCCACCGGCCCCTGGGTCGCCGCCCGCCTCTATCACCTGTTCGGCGACTTCGCCGCCGCATGGCAGTGGCAGCTGGGGGGATTGCTGCTGATGAGCCTGCTGGTGCTGCGCCTCGACCCGCACCACTACCCTCGCGTCATGCGGTTACCGATCGCCAGCGAGCCAACCCTTTCGACGGCCCTCCCGGCCAACTCTGCGGCCCAAAGCAACACACCGGCCTGAGGCCGGTGTGTTGGAGATAATAGTGTTGGGGATAACCGTATTGGAGATGACTGGCGGCTGATGCCACTCAGAGGGGCAACTCAGCGCCCCTTCTTCTGCCGTCCGCTGTTAGCAGTGCGCGGCTTGCCTGCGGCCGGTTTGCCTCCCTTGGGAGCCCCTTTGCCTGCACTGCCCTTGCCAGCGCCACCCTTGCCCACCGGCAGCTTCTTCTCGAAGGCTTCCGGGCCCGGCACATTGGGACGCCCGCCAATCTCGTGATCATCATCGCGGCGCGGCTTCTTGCCTTGGGCCGGCTTGGCGGTTTGCGCCGCAGGGGCCTTGGCCGCCTTCGGTTTGTCGCCTTTGGCCGGTTTCACCTCGGAGGAGGAGTCCTCAATCAGCTTGAACAGATCGATCAGCTCGTCGTCGGTGAGATCGCGCCACTCGCCCACCGGCAGCCCCTTGAGGCTGACGTTCATGATGCGGATGCGCTCCAGCTTGATCACTTCAAAACCGAAGTGCTCGCACATGCGGCGGATCTGGCGGTTCAGCCCCTGCACCAGGGTGATGCGAAAGACGAACGGCGCCTCTTTCTTCACCTTGCACTTCTTGGTCACAGTACCGAGGATCGGCACCCCGGCCGCCATGCCGCGCACAAACTCGTCGGTCACCGGCTTGTCGACGGTCACCAGATACTCTTTCTCGTGATCGTTGCCCGCCCGCAGGATCTTGTTGACCAGATCGCCGTGGTTGGTGAGGAAGATCAGCCCCTGCGAATCCTTGTCGAGCCGCCCGATGGGGAAGACCCGGGTGCTGTGGTTGACGAAATCGACGATGTTGTCCTTCTCGCCCGCCTCTGTGGTACTGACGATACCCACCGGCTTGTTGAGGGCGATCAGCACCAGACTGTCCGCCTCGCGCGGCTCGATCACCTGACCGTTCACCTTGACCAGATCGCCAACCTGCACCTGATCGCCAATCCCGGCACGCTTGCCGTTGATAAAGACGTGGCCCTGCTCGATAAAGCGGTCGGCCTCGCGACGCGAGCAGATACCGCTCTCGCTGATGTATTTGTTCAGACGCATGGATTCGTTAGCCAGCATGGGTCACCTGCCACAGGGTCTGGGCCGCGCCCGGTTGTGCCATCGCCTGTTCCGGCTGCGCCGGGGAGGCTGTTTGCTGCATCAGCCAATTCACTACGTCAAAGTTCTGCATACCATTCCATCTTCAAAAAAGGCCAATGCCAGCTTATCCATCAAAAAACGCCGCTACAGTAGCATAATTGCCCCCTTTCAGGGGCAGATAGTTGCAAGGTCGCAGCGCCCAAACGGGCATCCGCGGACAAGTTCACGCCGCCAGATGGCCCGCGATGCAGCCTTCGAACGGCCAGCCTGATGTAAGCGGCGTGATCAGGCGCCCACAGCCAGCGCGGCCGAACGCCATCAACTATACATATCACCTTGTTTCCATTAGGCTTTAAGCCGGTTGGCAGCGCCTTGGATGCTGCGCCAAACTCGCCCGCCCAGAGGCGGCTCTACCCCTATCGCCAAGGATTGCACCATGCTGGCTCACACTCGCCGCCTTGTTCGCCGTGCTCTGCTGACCCTGTTGCTGCTGTTGCTGACCGCATGGGCGGTGATCGCCTACTTCGCCTGGCAGGCAGCGCCGCTGCAGCTGTGGCACACAGTGGTGCCCCCCGAACTCAGTGCCGATGAGCTCGATCGCAGCGACTGGCAAGCCTATCTGGCCCGCGAAGCAGAGCTGTTCGAGCTGGTGGCCACCGAGGTAGTCGCCAAAACGCCGCCGGAGCAGCAACTGGCCAGCAATCGCTACTATCAGGACGCCCCCATCAATCCCGCCCGCTTTCAGCAGAACTGGAACCGCTCCTACCTGCTGCGCCCCGAGGGGGAAGTCAAAGGGGTAGCGGTGCTGCTGCACGGCCTGACCGACTCCCCCTACAGCCTGCGCCATCTGGCCAGACGCTATCAGCAGCAGGGCTTTATCGCGCTGGGGCTGCGGATCCCCGGCCACGGCACAGTGCCCGCAGGCCTCGTGGATGTGGATTGGGAGACCTGGCTGGCCGCCACCCGACTGGCGGTGCGGGAGGCCAGATTGCAGGCACCGGGCAAGCGGCCGCTGCATCTGGTGGGCTTTTCCAACGGCGGCGCGCTGGCGGTGAAATATGCGCTCGATGCGCTGACCGACCAGAGCGGTGCGCTGGCAAAACCGGATCGGCTGGTGCTGATCTCCCCGATGATCGGGGTGACCCGCTTTGCCCGCTTCGCCGGGCTCAAGGCCGTGCCTGCCCTGCTGCCCGCCTTTGCCAACGCCGCCTGGCTCGACACCATGCCGGAGTTTAACCCGTTCAAGTACAACTCGTTCCCGGTCAACGGCGCGCGCCAGTCCTACCGCCTGACCCACGCCATCCAGCAGCAGGTGCGCCAGCTGGCCGCCAGTGGCGAGCTGGCGGCGTTTCCCGCCGCCCTCACCTTCCAGTCGGTGATGGACTACACCGTCAGCACCCGCTCCATCATTGCCGATCTCTACCACTACCTGCCGGCCAACGGCAGCGAACTGGTGTTGTTTGATATCAACCGCAGCACCCTGTTTGGCCCGCTGATGAGCTCGGCCTCCGAGCTGGCGCTGCAACGCTTGCTGCCAAACGCCCCCGAGCACTATCGCCTCACCGTGGTGGGCAATGTGGAACCCGCCTCCCCCGCGACGCAGGCCAGAACGCTGGCCAGCGCCGACCAGCCTGAGCAAGTTCACCCGCTGGGTATCGATTATCCCAAGGAGATCTACTCCCTCTCCCACGTGGCGCTCCCCTTCCCGATGGACGACCCCCTCTATGGCATGGCGGCGCACCCGGAGCAGCGGGAGCAATATGGCATCAATCTCGGCGGTCTGGCCCTGCGCGGCGAGCGCGGTGTGCTGATCGTCAACCCCGGCGCCCTCACCCGCACCTCTTCCAACCCTTTCTACCCCTATCTGCAGCAGCGGGTGATGGAGACGCTCACCGCCCCTCCCGTCGCCCGGCCTGCCGCCGTAACCCCTGCCAGCAGCGGTCAACCTGATGCGGCCTATCAGGCAGAAGTGGAGCAGTTTTTACAGGAGAGCGATGAGAGCAGCTCGCCTTTCTAGGGCGTTTCTGCCACATCGGCCAAGCGGCCGACTTGCTTGGCGCAATAGCGATACAAGAAAGGGGCCGTCAATTGAC
>NZ_JBFODN010000201.1:0-54520 GCF_040908345.1 Aeromonas sp. R3-1 | reverse complement strand
GACCGCAAAACAAAAGGGCCCGGCAGCAGTGCCGGGCCCTTTCCATTGGTATCTGCTGACTTGCAGTGAGCGTCGGTCAGCCCTGCTGCTCGGCCGCGTAGAGAGCGGCCCCGATAATGCCCGCCTGATTGAGGCTGGCCGCCGGAATAAGCGGCGCCCGGGTCTCGATGCGATCGACAAACTTATCCAGCTTGGCTGCGCTGCCGCCCCCCAGAATGAAGAGGTCGGGGGAGAAGAGAAACTCGAGGCGTGCCAGATACTTGTTGAAACGCTTGCCCCAGCGGTTCCAGGAGAGATCTTCCCGTTTGCGCGCCGCATCGGAGCAGTAGTGCTCGGCGACCATTCCTTCCAGCATCAGATGGCCCAGCTCGGTGTTGGGTAGCAGATGGCCGTTGACGAAGATGGCGGTGCCGATGCCGGTACCGACCGTGATGAGAATGATGACCCCCTTGCGATCCTTGCCGGCGCCAAAGCGCATCTCTGCCAGACCGGCGGCATCGGCATCGTTCAGCACATAGCAGGGCTTGCCGGTGACATCGGCAAACAGATGCTCGGCATCGGTTTCGATCCAGCTCTTGTCGATGTTGGCGGCACTCTTGGCAACCCCGTTGTGGATAGTGGCGGGAAAGCCGCAGCCCACCGGTCCTTTCCAGTCGAAGTGTTCGACCAGCGCCTTGAGGGTATGGGCGATGGCGGCCGGGGTGGCCGGTTGCGGTGTGGCAATGCGATGGCGCTCGCCAATCAATTCGCCGGTTTTGGTATCGACCAGACAGCCCTTGATCCCTGAGCCTCCAATATCCACTCCCAACATATGCATCTGTGTTGTCCTTGTTATGTGCCGAGCAGTTTGCAGTGACCACGCTGTTATGGGCACTGCAGGTCGGCAGAGCATGAAAAAAGTGCTGCAATCCGGCAAGGGGCAGATCACTTATGCGTGATCCGACAGACCTTTTTCGATGCAGCGGATCAGCAAACGGGTCTTCTTGTTCTCTTCATCCTGACGCCGGGCAAGGGTTGCCAGCGCCCATTCGATATGTTCGGCCACCATGGGATCGGCGGTGGTCAGCCCCAGTTGCAGGGCCGCGATCACCTCGGGGGTCGCTGGACCATTGCCAAGGGCGACTGCCAGATTGCGGCGCCAGCGTTGATAGCCGATGCGGCGGATCGGGCTTCCCTCGGTCTGTTTGAGGAAATCGTTCTCGCTCCAGCACCACAGCGCCAGCAGGGGCGGGCGGTGCAGGCTGGGGCGAGGGCTGAAGTCGGGTTCCGGGCTGGCATCGGCGTAGCGATTCCAGGGGCAAATAAGCTGGCAGTCGTCGCAGCCGTAGATGCGGTTGCCCATCAGGGGGCGGAACTCTTCCGGAATAGGACCGTCGTTCTCGATGGTGAGATAGGAGATGCAGCGGCGGCCATCCACCACATAGGGGGCGACAATAGCGCCGGTCGGGCAGATGTTGATGCAGGCGACGCACTTGCCGCACAGCTCCTTCTCCACTGGCTGGTCGAGCGGCAGCGGCAGGTTGAGCAACAGCTCACCGAGAAAGAAGAAGGAGCCAGCCGATTCGTTGAGCAGCAGTGAGTGTTTGCCAACCCAGCCTAGGCCCGCCTTGGCTGCCAGTGGCCGCTCGAGGATGGGGGCGGAGTCGACGAAGGGGCGCCACTCACCCAAGGTCTCTTCAGTGCCTTGAAACAGCTCGGCGCAGCGCGCTTCAATGCGATCACCCAGCTGTTTGAGCCGGTTGCGCAGCACCTTGTGGTAGTCGCGACCGAGAGCATAGCGGCTGATATAGCCGAGAGTCGGATCGCGCAGGGTGGCAGCAAAGCCTGCCTCGAACGGCAGGTAGTTCATCCGCACCGACAACACCCGCACCGTGCCCGGCAGCAGCTCGTGGGCGCGCGCCCGCATCATGCCGTGGCGCTCCATGTAATCCATGCTGCCGTGATAGCCCGCATCCAGCCAGGCCTGCAATCTCGGCTCTTCGATACGCAGGTCGGTGTCGGTGATGCCCGCCTGGTCAAAACCTAGCTCCCGTGCCCAGAGCTTGATATCGTGGGCCAGCTGGTGGAAGTCAGGTGCGCTCATGCGGCTTGGCCTGGCCGGTGTTTGCTGGCGTGGGTCGATTGATAAGAGGCGGGAGCCGTCATGGTAGAGATCATCAGGGGCGCGTTGGGCACAAAAGAGGGGGGCAGTTTACCACAGGGGCTGTGGCAGACTGAACAGATCCGCGCACTGGAGCGCAACTGGGCCGCGCGTGAGGGGCAACCTCTCTATGCCCTGATGGAGCGAGCCGGTGCCGCGCTGCGCACCTATGCCACCCTGCATTGGCCCGACAGTCGCTGCTGGTGGATCTTCGTCGGCCCCGGCAATAACGGCGGTGATGGCTATGTGCTGGCCCGCCTTGCCCGCCAGATTGGCATCGAGGTGGTGGTGATTGCCGCCAGAGCACCCGACCAGCTGAAGGGGGATGCCAGACGGGCCGCCGATGAGTGGCTGGCGGCCGGTGGCCGGGTCTGGCTGGCCGAGCAGTTTGATAAGGACCAGCACTCCCCCCCGGAGCTGGTGGTCGATGCCCTGCTTGGCACCGGCGTCAACACGTCCCTCTCGCCATTACTGACAAAGATCGTCGCAACAATCAATGGCTTGGCTGTGCCCGTGCTGGCGGTGGATCTCCCCTCCGGCCTCAACGGCGATACCGGCCGTGCCATGGGGGCCGTGGTGCAGGCCACTCGCACCCTCACCTTTATCGGTATCAAGCAGGGGATGCTCACCGGCGACGGGGTGGATTGTGTCGGCCAGCTCGACTGTGATCCCCTTGGCGTGACGCCTGATGACACTATGCTGCCCACCGCCTGGCGTATCGATTATCCGCAGCTCTGCACGCAGCTGACCCCGCGCCCGCGCGCTTCCCACAAGGGCTCTTATGGCAAGGTGCTGCTGGTGGGGGGCAATCGCGGCATGCAGGGGGCCATCGTACTGGCGGCCCGCGCCTGCCTGCGGGCGGGAGCCGGGCTGGTGCGGGTGTGTCAGCATCCGGAGCATCCGCCGGTCAGCCTTTATCAACCCGAACTGATGAGTCTCACTACCGCAGATGACGAGGGGTGGGCGTCGGTGCGGGTCATTGGCCCCGGGCTTGGTCAGGATGAGTGGGGAAGCGCGCAAATCGCCCGTTATCTCACCGAACGGCTGCCACTGGTTTTGGACGCCGATGGATTGAATTGGCTGGCGCAATCTCCCCGCCATCAGGATAATTGGGTGCTCACGCCCCATCCCGGCGAAGCGGCGCGCCTGCTGGGATGCACCATTGCCGAGATTGAAACCGATCGGTTTGCCGCCGTGCAGGCGCTGCAGCGGCGTTATGGCGGTGTGGTGTTGTTAAAAGGGGCGGGAACACTTATTTATGACGGCGAGCGGGTCGTTCTCTGTTGTGAAGGCAATCCCGGCATGGCAAGTGGCGGGATGGGCGATCTGTTATCTGGTATAATCGCCGCCCTTTTGGCCCAGGGCTGGTCTGCCACCATGGCAAGCTGGCTGGGCGCCGTGATCCACGGCGAGGCTGCAGATCAGGCCGCCGCCGACGGCGAGCGGGGCATGCTGGCGTCAGACTTGCTGCCGCTGATCCGCAAACTGGTTAATCCCGACACCATTACAAGTTAAAAAGAAGAACATGGCAAAACAGTTGATGATGACACTGCCGGACGAGGCAGCAACCGTGGCACTGGGTGGCCGTCTGGCACAGGCCTGCCAGCAGGCGACCACTGTGTTTTTGCATGGCACGCTTGGCGCCGGTAAAACCACCCTGACCCGCGGCTGGGTGCAGGGCCTTGGCCATCAGGGCAAGGTAAAAAGCCCGACTTACACCCTGGTCGAGCCCTATGAGCTCGATGGCTGGCAGGTCTACCATTTCGATCTCTATCGCCTGGCTGATCCGGAAGAGCTGGAATTCATGGGCATTCGGGACTATTTTGCCGCCAACACTCTCTGTCTGGTGGAGTGGTCAGAGAAGGGCGAGGGCTGGTTACCGGCTCCCGACCTGGAAATTACCCTCACCTATGTAGGCGAGCAGCGCGAGGTTCTGATAGAGGCTCGTACTGCTATTGGCGAAGCCATTCTGGAACGGTTGTCATCTACGTGCGCTTGATCCTTGTTATTGCTCTCTCCTTGATGGCGTTACCCTCTTGGGCGAATCAGCTCAAGAGCGTACGAATCTGGCCATCACCGGATAACACCCGGGTGGTGCTCGATATGAGCAGCGCCCCCAATTACAACTACTTCACCCTCACCGGCCCGGATCGGCTGGTAATCGATCTGAAAGGGGCGAGCAACGCCGCCAATCTGGCCCGGATCGAGAACAACAGCGAACTGGTGCGCAAGATCCGCCAGAGCACACCGCTGGAGAAGGGCGGTTTGCGACTGGTGATGGATCTCAGCTCCGCCATCAAGCCGGTGGTCTTTCCGTTAGCGCCAGCCGGGCCCTATGGCCACCGTCTGGTCATCGACCTTCCTTATGAAGAGAAGCGCTCGGCGGCTGCGGTGCAAGCCACACCTGTGGGTGGCAAAGGCAAGGGGGTGGTGATTGCCATCGACCCGGGCCACGGCGGGGAAGACCCGGGCTCCATCGGCCCGCGCCGTACCTACGAGAAGCGGGTCACGCTGGCGGTCTCCCAGAAGCTGGCGGCACTGATCGACCGTGAACCGGGGATGCGCGCCGTGATGACCCGTCGTGGCGACTATTTCGTCGACCTCAACAAGCGCTCCGAGATCGCCCGCAAGGCCAAGGCGGATCTGCTGGTCTCTATCCATGCAGACAGTTTTCATAACTCGACTCCGCGTGGTGCCTCGGTCTGGGTCTTGTCGACCAACCGTGCCAACCGCGAGATGGGTAGCTGGTTGGAGAAGCAAGAAAAGCAGGGCGAGCTGCTGGGTGGTGTCGGCAAGGTGTTGGCGGAATCCGATCCCAACCCCTATCTGGCACAGACCTTCCTCGACCTCTCCATGGACAAGTCCCGTGCCGAAGGATATGACGTCAGCCGCCAGATCCTGCGCTCTATGGGCAAGGTCGCCCGACTGCACAAGAAGGCGCCGGAACACGCCAGTCTGGCGGTGCTGAAGGCGCCGGATATTCCCTCTGTGCTGGTGGAGACCGGTTTTATCTCCAACCATGCGGAAGAGAAGCTGCTGGCCACCGCCAGCTATCAGGACCAGCTGGCCCGCGCCATCTTCGAGGGGATCCGCAACTACTACCGCGCCCACCCGACCAAGGGGGCCATGCTGACCGGCAAGGGGCAGGTGAGCCAACCTGCCGCTACTCGCCCTGCACCGGTAGCCCGGCAGCCGGTGAGCCAGCCCAGGCAGGCACAGTCGCAGCCGGTAGTGACCAACAAGATGCCCGCCACCGCCCGCGACGGCGGTGCTGGGAGCGGCTCTGGCGCCGGGGTGATCAAGCCTTACTCGGCGGCAGCGCAAGAGAGCGGTGCTCCGGTCAGCAGTGTGGGGGACTATGACAAATCGCGTATGCTCCGCCATGTGGTCAAACGGGGTGAGAGCCTCTCCCGCCTTGCCGAGAAGCATGGAGTGAGTCAGTCCACTCTGGTGGAGGTCAACCAGCTGCGCAGCCGGGATATTCAGATTGGTCAAACAATCTATATTCCCCAGCAAGGGCAGAGCCGCGCTGCCGCCCCCGTTCGCAGTGACGACAAGTCGCAGATGATCCGCCATGTGGTCAAGCGGGGCGAGAGTCTCTCCCGCCTTGCCGAGAAACATGGGGTGAGTCAGGCTCGGCTGGTGGAGATCAACAAGCTCAAGTCGCGGAATATTCAGGTAGGGCAGGTGCTCTACATTCCGCAAAACTGACGCGCGGGAGCGGGCGATGCCGCTCCCGCTGTTAGCGAATACTATCAGCAAGATTGAAATTCAGGAGCAAGTGATGCCGATCCGTATATCGCCCCCTATTCTGGCCAACCAGATTCCGGTTGGTGGAGAGGTGGTGGAGCGGCCCTCCTGGAGCCTTAAGAGACTGACCATCAGCAAGATTGAAATTCAGGAGTAAATGATGCCGATCCGTATTTTGCCACCCATTCTGGCCAACCAGATTGCAGCCGGAGAGGTGGTGGAGCGGCCCTCTTCTGTGGTGAAAGAGCTGGTGGAAAACAGCCTGGATGCGGGGGCCGACCGGGTCGAGATCGACATCGACAAGGGGGGGGCCAAGCTGATCCGCATCCGTGACAACGGCTGTGGCGTCGCCAAAGACGAGCTGGTGCTGGCGCTGTCGCGTCATGCGACCTCCAAGGTGGCCACGCTGGACGATCTGGAAGTGATTAACAGCCTCGGTTTTCGTGGCGAGGCGCTCGCTTCCATCAGCTCGGTCTCCCGTCTCACCTTCACCTCCCGTACCGCCGAGCAGTCAGAAGCCTGGCAAGCCCAGGCGGAAGGGCGCGAGATGAGCGTCACCATCAAGCCGGCGGCCCATCCGGTGGGCACCACGGTGGAGGTGGTGGATCTCTTCTTCAATACCCCAGCGCGGCGCAAGTTCATGCGCAGCGAAAAGACCGAGTTTGCCCATATCGACGAGCTGGTGCGCCGCATCGCGCTCTCCCGCTTCGATGCCACCCTGATCCTGCGCCACAATGGCAAGGTGGTGCGCCAGTACAAGGCCGCCAATACCGTGCCGGAGCAGGAGCGACGTCTAGCCGCCGTTTGCGGCACCCCCTTCATGCACCATGCGCTGGCGGTGGAGAGCGAACACAGCGATGTGCGTTTGTGGGGCTGGTTGGCGACTCCGGAGGGGGCAAGACCGCAGAACGACCTGCAATACACCTATGTCAACGGCCGGATGATGCGCGACAAGCTCATCAACCACGCTATTCGTCAGGCCTATGACGAGTTGCTGCCTCCCGACCGCTTCGCCGCCTATGTGCTCTATATCGAGCTGGATCCCCGTCAGGTGGATGTCAACGTCCACCCGGCCAAGCATGAGGTGCGCTTCCATCAGGCGCGGCTGATCCACGACTTTATCTTTCAGGCGCTGTTTACCGCGCTGCGCCGCGAAGGGGTGAGCACCGCTCATCAGGACACTCCGCTGGCCGAAACTCTGGTCGAGTTGCCGGTCAGTCCGCAGATTGAATATCCCGGTCAGGCGCCACGTCCCGAATGGTACGGTGCCGAGCACAGCTACCGGGCACCTGCACAGGTGCGGGAGGGGGGCGGTGGGGCTGGCCGAGCCAGCAATTATCAACCGCCCGAGCCCCCAAGCCGGGAGGCGATGCGCGGCATGGGCGCTCTGCTCACTACGCTGCCTATCGCAACAGCGGCTGAGGCTGCTCCCGCACAGTCCACCGACACAGTGCCATCACCCAAACAGGGGGGATGTCGCGCCCTGACACTGGTGGAGCAGGCCTACCTGTTGATCGAGCGGGATAATCAGCTGGCGCTGCTCTCGCTGGTGCGCGCCGAGCGGGTGCTGCTGCGCCACTGGCTGCTGGAGACCTGGGGCCAGGGACTGGCGGCTCAGCCACTGTTGCTGCCGGTCTCCTTCAAATTGCCGAAGAATTTGATCGCGCTGGTGACCGAGCAGGAACGTTTGCTGAAACGGATGGGGCTGGAGTTGAAAAGCGGGGGGCGCGACACCATGATCCTGACTCGGGTGCCGGCTCTGCTGCGCCAGACCGATCTGGTGCGTCTGTTACCCGAATTGCTGCAAATTATCGAGGGCGGATCTGACAGTGATGCTGGTCAGCAGGCTGAAGTATTATGCCAATGGCTGGTGGAGCAGGGGATAAGCCGCGAGAAGATATACGATTTTTCAACTGCCAGTCGTCTGCTGACGGAACTTGTGACCGATTTCAGTGACCAACTGGCAGACATTCGCATGGTGCGTCCCCTTTCGTTGGCGACCGTGCTGGAGGAGTTTGAACATGGCGAGTGACTTGCCGACCGCAATTTTTCTGATGGGGCCGACGGCCTCCGGCAAGACGGATCTCGCCATTGAATTGTGCCAGGCACTGCCTTGCGACATCATCAGCGTCGATTCTGCACTGATCTATCGCGGCATGGATATAGGTACGGCCAAGCCGACTGCCGATGAGCTGGCGCGGGCCCCGCACCGGCTGATCGATATTCTTGATCCCGCTGTGAGCTATTCGGCAGCCGATTTTTGCAAGGATGCCCTGCGGGAGATGAAAGAGATCGCCGATCGCGGCCGCATTCCGCTGCTGGTGGGCGGCACCATGCTCTATTTCAAGGCGCTGCTGGAGGGGTTGTCCCCATTGCCCTCTGCCGATCCCGCCATTCGTGCCGGGATTGAGGAAGAGGCTACCCGCCTCGGTTGGCAGGCGCTGCACGATGAGCTGGTGCACATCGACCCGGTGGCCGGTGCGCGGATCCACCCCAATGACCCGCAGCGACTCTCTCGGGCGCTGGAGGTCTACCGTATCAGCGGCAAGACCCTTACCGAGCTGACGCAGGTGCAGGGGGAGGGCTTGCCCTATCGGGTGCAGCAGTTTGCCATCGCCCCGAGCGATCGCGCCGTGCTGCATCAGCGTATCGAACAGCGCTTTGACAAGATGCTGCAAGGTGGCTTTGAACAGGAGGTTCGTGCGCTGATGGCGCGCGGCGATCTGAACCCGGATCTCCCCTCCATTCGCTGTGTGGGTTATCGCCAAATGTGGGACTACCTGTGCGGTGAAGTGGGGTATGATGAGATGCGTTATCGTGGCATTGTTGCCACACGCCAATTGGCAAAACGACAGTTGACCTGGTTGCGCGGCTGGCCCGATGTGACCTGGTTGGAATCCGGTGAGTCTGGCAATCTCGACCGCGTGCTTGCTCGCGCTGGTGCGGCTTGACACTCTCTGTATAATCAGGTTGTTATATTGATATTCGGTGTTTAAAAACAACAAACTATAAGGAAAAGAAAAATGGCTAAGGGGCAATCTCTCCAAGACCCGTTTTTGAATGCGCTGCGCCGTGAGCGGATTCCTGTTTCTATCTATTTGGTGAACGGCATCAAACTGCAAGGTCAGATCGAGTCTTTTGACCAGTTTGTTATCCTGCTGAAAAACACCGTGAGCCAGATGGTTTACAAGCACGCCATCTCGACTGTCGTACCGGCCCGTGCCGTCAATCATCACCAGCCCACTCCGGGTGGCGCGGCTGATGAACAGGGTGATGCCGAGGCGTGATATCCCTGGGCGAGTCGACTCGCCAACTCAGATTCATCATGATTCCTGTTAAGGAGCAAGCGCTTGTTTGACCGTTATGAAGCTGGCGAACAGGCCGTTCTGGTGCATGTCAACTTCAGTGATGAGGGTGAGCGGGAGGATCTGGAAGAGCTCAAGATGTTGGTGAGCTCGGCCGGAGTCAATGCGCTGGGGGTAATTACCACCAGTCGCAGTGCGCCCAGTGCCAAATTTTTTGTCGGCAGTGGCAAGGCTGAAGAGATCGCGTCCCAAGTCCAGATGCTGGATGCCGACGTCGTCATCTTCAACCATGCCCTGACCCCTGCCCAGGAGCGCAACCTGGAGCGTCTGTTCCAGTGCCGGGTGGTGGACCGAATCGGCCTGATCCTCGATATCTTTGCCCAGCGCGCCCGTACCCACGAAGGTAAACTGCAGGTCGAACTGGCCCAGTTGCGCCATCTTTCCACTCGTCTGGTGCGAGGCTGGACCCACCTTGAACGTCAAAAGGGCGGGATCGGTCTGCGTGGCCCGGGTGAAACCCAGCTTGAAACTGACCGACGTCTGCTGCGGGAACGCATCAAGGCGATTTTGCGTCGGCTCGACAAGGTGGCCAAGCAGCGGGAGCAGGGACGCCGCGCCCGCAATCGCAACGAAGTGCCGACGGTGTCACTGGTTGGTTACACCAACGCCGGAAAGTCCACTTTGTTCAACCAACTTACAGCTGCCAGCGTGTATGCTGCCGACCAATTGTTCGCAACTCTGGATCCCACCCTGCGTAAACTGGTGATCCGGGATGTGGGTGATGTGATTTTGGCGGATACAGTTGGATTTATTCGACACTTGCCCCATGATCTGGTCGCGGCCTTCAAGGCGACCCTGCAGGAGACCCGTGAAGCGGATCTGCTGCTGCATGTGGTGGACTGTGCCGATGAGCAGATGCAGGAGAATATCGACTCCGTGCAGCAGGTGTTGGCCGAGATTGAAGCCGATGACAGGCCCCAGCTGATGATCTGCAACAAGATCGACAAGCTGGCGGATCGTCCGGCAGGTCTGGAGCGAGATGACGAGGGGCGCCCGTTGCGCGTCTGGCTGTCGGCCCAGACTGGTGAAGGTTGTGAGCATCTGTTTACGGCGCTGACCGAATTGCTGGCTGGCTCCATGGTGCATCACACCCTGCAGTTACCTCCTTCTGCCGCGAGATTGCGCAGTGTGCTCTATCAGCTGAAAGGGATTGAGCAGGAAGGTTTTAGTGAGGAGGGTGATTTCGTGCTGGAAGTCCGCTTGCAAGTGGCCGACTGGAACCGCCTCGTGAAACAGGAAGGTGAGAGTTTACAACGCTTTATCAGGCATTGATTCGTTGATGAAGGTGAACCCTTAGGGGCTTCTCAACGTATGACGGCCCGGTAGAGATGATATCCATCCGCATGTATTAATGGAGACGCTGATGGCTTGGAATGAGCCTGGTAACAACGGCAAAGACCGTGACCCTTGGGGGAATAACGGCAAGAATCAGGGACCCCCTGATCTGGATGAAATGCTGCGCAAAGTGAGTCGCCGTTTCGGTGGCTTGTTTGGTGGCGGCAAATCTGGCGGCGATGTAGGTCGCTTTGGTATCTCCATCGCGCTGGTTGTGGCTGTGGTGGTGTGGGTCGTCAGCGGCTTCTACACCATTCGCGAAGCGGAGCGTGGTGCCGTGCTGCGGTTTGGCAAGTTTTCCCATATTGTCGAGCCGGGCCTGCGCTGGAAGCCGACCTTTATCGATCAGGTGATCCCGGTGGACGTCGAGTCCGTGCGTTCCCTGCCTGCCTCCGGTTTCATGCTGACTCAGGATGAGAACGTGGTACGGGTCGAGATGGACGTGCAGTACCGTGTGGTCAATCCCGAGCAATATCTGTTCAGCGTGACCAATGCCGACGAGAGTCTGGGTCAGGCCACCGATAGCGCCCTGCGCTATGTAGTGGGTCATACCCGGATGGATGACGTCCTGACTACCGGTCGTGAGAAGGTGCGTCAGGAGACCTGGCAGGTGATCGATGGCATCATCGAGCCCTACCAGATGGGTCTGCAGATCGTCGACGTCAACTTCCTGCCGGCGCGTCCGCCGGAAGAGGTGAAAGACGCGTTTGATGACGCCATCTCCGCTCAGGAAGATGAACAGCGTTTCATTCGTGAAGCAGAAGCCTATGCTCGTGAAGTGGAGCCCAAGGCCCGTGGCCAGGTGAAGCGTCTGGAGCAGGAAGCGGAAGCTTACAAATCCCAGATCGTGTTGAAAGCCCAGGGTGAAGTTGCTCGCTTCAACGAGCTGCTGCCCCAGTATCTGTCTGCCCCCGAGCTGACCCGTGAGCGTATCTATCTGGAAACGATGGAAGAGCTCTATCAGCAGGCCAACAAGGTGGTGGTCGACATGCCGGCTGGCAACAACAGCATGATCTACCTGCCGCTCGACAAGCTGTCTGGCAAGCCGAAGGCTGCCCAGTCTGATCGTGCCACTGTCGCCCCGGTCACAGAGCAGGTCCCCGTTTCCAACGAGGGTGCCAACTCTACCCCGACAATGCCGCTGCGTAGCGGTGACCGCTTCAGCTCAGGGAGAAACTGATAGATGAAAAAGCTAGCTATTGGTGCAATCGCTGTCGCGGCCATGGTCTGCTTCTCCTCTGTCTTTATCGTTGATGAAGGTCAGAAGGGGATTGTGGTGCAGTTTGGCAAGGTGAAGCGGGTTGACTCCGGTGAACCCCGCCTCTATGAGCCGGGCCTGCACTTCAAGGTGCCGCTCATCGACCAGGTTCGCAAGATGGATGCCCGCATCCAGACCATTGACAGCCAGGCCGACCGTTTTGTCACCTCCGAGAAGAAAGACCTGATCATCGACTCTTACGTGAAGTGGAAGATCGAGGACTTCTCCAAGTACTACCTGGCAACCGGTGGTGGCAACAAGCTGCAGGCGGAAGATCTGCTCAAGCGCAAGATCAACAACGGTCTGCGTTCAGAGATCGGTAACCGCACCATCAAGGACATCGTCTCCGGTGAGCGCAGTACCGTGATGGAAGATGCCCTGAAGAAGATGGCACGCTCCTCCGAGCTTGGTATCAAGGTGGTGGATGTGCGGATCAAGCAGATCAACCTGCCGGTGGAAGTCTCCAACTCCATCTACCAGCGGATGCGTGCCGAACGTACCGCCGTCGCCCGTGAGCACCGCTCTCAGGGTCGCGAGAAGGCTGAAATCCTGCGTGCCGATATCGACCGCAAGGTGACCGTCATGATCGCCGACGCCGAGAGTAACGCTCGCCAGCTGCGCGGTGAAGGGGATGCGGAAGCCGCCAAGATCTATGCCGACAGCTACAAGAAAGACCCCGAGTTTTTCAGCTTCGTGCGTAGCATGGAGGCCTATCGCAAGAGCTTTGCCGGTGGCAACGACCTGATGGTGCTCAAGCCGGACAGCGAGTTCTTCCGTTACCTCAAGTCTCCTCACGGCACCAAGCCGTAATCGCCACGAGGTCACATTCAAAGGGTCTGCATTGTCAGACCCTTTTGTTTTTGGTGCCAATGCTAGCCGTCGACCCTGGGGGCTGGTTGCATTGAAGGAGGTCGGATGCTGACATCCATGCTGATGGGGTTGGGATTGCTGTTGTTGTTCGAGGGGCTCGGCCCGTTGTTGATGCCCAGGGCATGGCAGCAGATGTTACGGCTGCTGAGCGATCAGCCACCGGAGCAGTTGCGCCGTATCGGCGGCTCGCTAGTGGTTGCGGGTAGCGTGATCCTCTGGATGATGAGTCGCTGAGTCTGGCGCAATGCACTGTCCAGCAGATAGCAGACAATAAAAAAGAGGCCGAAGGCCTCTTTTTTCATGCATGTCGTTTACTCAGGCACTGCGCTGCACGGCCATGTGGGCCAGTGTTTCCAGCGCGTGCTTGTGCGGGGAGTCCGGCAGGATGGCGAGGGCGGCAATGGCCTTCTCGGCCTCTTCTCTGGCACGCATGCGGGAGTACTCCAGCGCGCCAGTGCGGTCGAGAATGCCGAGGATCTGCTCAAGATGCTCCATGCCGTTGCGGTGCAGGATGGCATCGCGCACCAGCTGGCGCTCTTCCGGCGTACCCACTTCCATGGCGCGCAGCAGCGGCAGGGTCGGTTTGCCTTCGGCCAGATCGTCGCCGACGTTCTTGCCCATCTCTTCGCTCTGGGAGCAGTAGTCCATCACGTCATCGATGATCTGGAACGCGGTGCCCAGATACTTGCCGTAATCGGTCATGGCCTGTTCGACGGGCTCGGGCTGATGGGTCAGCACGGCGGCGAGCCGGGTAGCGGCCTCGAACAGTTTGGCGGTCTTGCAGTAGATGACCGTCATGTAGCTCTCTTCGGTGGTATCCGGGTCGTTGCAGTTCATCAGCTGCAACACTTCCCCTTCGGCGATGGTGTTGGTGGCATCCGAGAGGATCTCCATCACCCGCAGGTTGGAGAGTTCGGCCATCATCTGGAAGGAGCGACTATAGAGGTAGTCACCGACCAGCACGCTGGCGGCATTGCCAAACATGGCGTTGGCGGTCTCCCTGCCACGGCGCAGGTCGGATTCGTCGACTACGTCGTCATGCAGCAGGGTAGAGGTGTGAATGAATTCGATGATGGCGGCCAGTTTCAGGTGATCCTCACCCTCATAGCCCAGCGCACGCGCAGCCATCACGGTCAGCATGGGGCGCATCCGTTTCCCGCCGGCGCTGACAATGTAGAAACCCAGCTGATTAATCAGACTAACGTCGGACTGGAGTCGGGCCAGGATCAGTTCATTGACCGCCGTCATGTCGGCGGCACAGAGCGCACGGATAGTCTGTTGGTCCATAAGTCTCGTAACGTGACAGCAGCAATAACTGCGATTTTAGTAATGGCAGGGATTCTACACGATTTCACAATGGGTTACAGTTAGGCGTTTATCCACGGCGGCAGATATGCGCACAAAATAAACTTTTTGCTAAATTGGCCTTGCCTGAGCAGATCGATTTGCGTAGAATGCCCGCCCATTGTTATAGGTTTTTGCGCATGTCTAGCCTTGAGCAAAAGACATGCCTTTACGGAGTTAATCAAATGTACGCGGTATTCCAAAGCGGCGGAAAACAACACCGTGTGGCCGAAGGTCAAATCGTTCGTCTGGAAAAGCTGAACGTTGAGACTGGCGCTACCATCGACTTCAACGAAGTTCTGATGGTTGCTGCAGGCGACACTTTTAAAGTAGGTGCTCCTTTCGTTGAAGGTGGCAAGGTTGTAGCTGAAGTTGTGGCTCACGGCCGTGGCGAGAAAGTGACTATCGTCAAGTTCCGTCGTCGTAAGCACCATCGTAAGCAAGCGGGCCACCGTCAGTGGTTCACTGAAGTCAAAATCACTGGCATCAGCGCTTAATTAGAGGAGTCCGATAAATGGCACACAAAAAAGCTGGCGGTTCATCCCGCAACGGTCGCGATTCTGAAGCTAAACGCCTGGGCGTGAAGCGTTTCGGCGGCGAAACAGTTCTGGCTGGCAGCATCATCGTTCGTCAACGTGGTACCAAGTTCCACGCTGGCACCAACGTTGGTCTGGGCAAGGATCACACCCTGTTCGCTACCGCGACTGGTAAAATCCTGTTCGAAGTTAAAGGTCCGCTGAATCGTAAGTACGTTAGCATCGTTGCTGAGTAATTACGGACCGCAAGGATCCGAAGCCCCGCCAACAGGCGGGGCTTTTGTTTTTCTGACGTCTTTCTGATGTCGTTGACGAAAAAACGGAACGCAGCTGACTTTGGCTCTGACGGGCATGATTGGCAAGATGCGTATCGCCCGCAGGGGTCTGTACCACTATAATTGCGTATCGGTTTTTCGAATTAAGGTGACGGTTACCTATGAAGTTTGTTGATGAAGTCCAGATTCGAGTCGATGCCGGTGACGGTGGTAACGGTTGTGTAAGCTTTCGCCGTGAAAAATATATTCCCAACGGTGGTCCGGACGGCGGTGACGGCGGTGACGGTGGCGACGTATATCTGATCGCCGACGAAAACCTCAATACCCTGATCGACTACCGTTTCGAGCGTTTCCATGCTGCCGAGCGCGGTGAGAATGGCCAGAGCGCCAACTGTACCGGTCGCCGCGGCAAGGACAAGATCCTGCGTGTGCCGGTCGGTACTCGAGCGACCGATGAAGATACCGGTGAACTGCTGGGGGATCTGACCCACCACGAGCAGAAGCTGCTGGTTGCCAAAGGTGGTTTCCATGGTCTGGGCAACACCCGCTTCAAGAGCTCCGTCAACCGTGCTCCCCGCCAGAAGAGTAATGGTACTCCGGGTGAAGTGCGTACTTTGAAGCTGGAGCTGCTGCTGCTGGCCGATGTCGGCATGCTGGGTCTGCCCAACGCAGGCAAGTCTACCTTTATTCGCGCCGTTTCTGCGGCTCGCCCGAAAGTAGCTGATTACCCCTTCACTACCCTGGTACCGAACCTGGGTGTGGTGCGTGGTGAGAACTCCCGCTCCTTCGTGATCGCCGATATCCCGGGTCTGATCGAAGGCGCTGCCGAAGGTGCAGGCTTGGGAATCCGCTTCCTGAAACACCTAGAGCGCTGCCGCGTGCTGATCCACCTGGTGGATATCTGCCCGGTTGATGGCTCCGATCCTGCTGAAAATGCCGTGACCATCGTCAAGGAGCTGGAGAAGTACAGCCCGGAACTGGCTGGCAAGCCGCGCTGGTTGGTGTTCAACAAGATGGACCTGATCCTGGAAGAAGAAGCCCAGGAGGTGATGGATCGCGTCAAGGCGGCCCTGAACCACGAAGGTCCGGTCTATGCCATCACTGCCATCAGCAAGGAAGGTACCAAGAAGGTCTGCTACGACATTCTGGATCTGCTGGATACCATGCCCCGTCAGCTGGCGGAAGATGCCAAAGACGCCATCGAGAAGGTGGAGTTCAAGTGGGATGACTACCACAAGAACCAGCTGGCCAAGGCTGAAGCGGAAGCACTGGCTGCCTCTCTTGCCTTCGATGAAGGGCTTGATGATGACGATTGGGATGACGACGAAGATGATGGCGTTGAAGTCATCTACGTCCGTGACTGATCCCCGTCACTCTCATTGAAAACCGGAGCCTGAACAGGCTCCGGTTTTTTTATGTCTATCGAGCAGCAACTCATTAGGTATATTTGTGATGTCACTTATTGCCTGCTACTGATAACCGATTATACCGCCCACCAAAATTAACAATAACGAAACAATCATCTGGCGATGTCGATTGAATCGATATGCGCCGCTGTATCTTATTGTTTTAATGGAAGGTTTGCCTGTGGAGATATTTATGCGCAAATTTCTGCCTTAAGGGCTTGTTTGTGCATTTTTTTAGAGTATTCTTGCGCCCGTTTTGCCGGTTAATGCATGAATACGCAGGTTGGCCGGGCTAGGGAAAAGTAACATTAGGGCAGTCATATCATGTTGGAAAAGAGTCTCGAAGCACCTGCGGTCAATACTCGCCGTAACTTGTTGATGTTTCTGGTTCCGTCACTTATCGGGATCCTGCTGTTCATGACGCCGGTCGTCTATGACGGTAACGTCACCATCCCGGTGGCCGTGCTGGCCAAGCTGGTACAGCGCGTTTTTGCCGATTATCTGGTCGCCATGGTCAGTGCGGTGATCACCACCACCATGCTGATGACGCTGATTGCCTGGTTGTTCAAGCCAGCGATTCTGGTGCGTCGTCCTTTCCTCAACAGCTTGTTTAATGTCTCCCCTTTCTGGGCCTGCGTGCGGGTATTGGGCGGTATCTTCGTGTTGCTGACCTTCTTCCAGGTGGGGCCTGAGGTGCTTTACTCCGGCGCAACCGGTGGACTGGTGCTCAACGATCTGCTGCCGGTGCTGTTCTCGGTATTCATTTTTGCCGGCCTGCTGCTGCCGTTGCTGCTCGATTTCGGGCTGCTGGAATTTGTCGGCACCATGATGACCCGCATCATGCGTCCGGTGTTCCGGTTGCCGGGTCGCTCCGCAGTGGACTGCTTTGCCTCCTGGCTCGGCGATGGCAGCGTCGGCATCCTGCTGACCAGCAAGCAGTACGAAGGGAAGTTCTACACCCAACGTGAAGCTGCGGTGATTGGCACCACCTTCTCTGCGGTCTCAATCACCTTCTGTCTGGTGGTGATCTCCCAGGTGAAGCTGGAGCACATGTTCGTTCCCTTTTATCTGACCGTCTGTCTGGCGGGGGTGGTTGCCGCTATCGTGGTGCCGCGTTTGCCGCCACTTTGCTGGAAGAAGGACATCTATGCCGATGGCACTCCCCTGTGCCGCAAGCAGGAAGCAGTGCCGCACCAGCACAGCGTGATGAGCTATGGTTTCGAGCGTGCCCTGACCAAGGCTGACAGCATGACTGATCTCGGCGCCGTCGCGCGGGAAGGGGTGAAGAATGCACTGGATATGGTATTTGGCGTGCTGCCGGTGGTGATGGCGATAGGTACCTGTGCCCTGATGCTGGCCGAGCACACCCCTATCTTCAACTGGCTTGGCGCCCCGTTTGTCCCCTTGCTGGAGCTGCTGCAACTGCCGGAGGCGGAAGCGGCTTCCAAGACCATCATGGTCGGTTTTGCCGACATGTTCATTCCGGCGGTGCTGGCCTCGACCATCGAGAGTGACATGACCCGCTTCGTGATTGCCGCCATGTCGGTAACCCAGCTGATCTATATGTCGGAAGTGGGCGCCCTGCTGCTGGGCAGCAAGATCCCGGTCAAGTTGTGGGAGCTGTTTGTTATCTTCCTGCTGCGCACTCTGGTCACCTTGCCGGTTATCGCCGGGGTGGCACATCTGCTGTTCTAAGGACGCAACGTAGTGAAAAACTCAACCTCGGTTGACCGTTTTTTTATGGCTTTTCCTCTTTTCTCCGGGCTTGATGGATTACGCGGGTTATTCGCAAAACGTCCTGCCTTGCAAGGTGTGGGTCATTCGCCGTGGGCTGAGTGTGGGTAACAAGAGAGAAGGGCCTGCGGGCCCTTGCTCATCAGTGTCCCTGCGGGTGGGGCTGTGCCGGCTTGCGGGGACACTGCACCAGCAGGGTATGGATGGTGTAGGTACTGATCTGGGGGAAGCTCGGGCTAAATCCCCTCATCGGGTCGGTGCCCCCCATGCTCATCTGAACCTTGGTGAAGGTGTGCTGGCTGCGATCGGTTTCCTGATAGCCCTGCGGACAGCTCAAGCTTGCCTGTTGCTGGCAATCATCCGGCGCACTGCACTCGATCTGGAATCGTTGCAGCGAGGAATCTGCGGAGGTGAGCTCAGTGACAGTGGCGGGGGCGCAACCGGACAGCGTCAGCGCGCCCAGCAGAACGAGATATTTTGACATAGATAACCTGAACAGTGTGGTGTGACAAAGAGTGAGGGGGAGTCTATTGCTCCCCCTTCGCTATAGGGGCACCGTTATAACCAGCCAGGGGCGCTCAGGCCAGCCCGCAAATGTAAGAAAATATGACGCCCCCTGGGCATGCGCTGCCAGCAGGATGAGCGTTCAAACAATACTTGCCTGAGATTTGTTCCGTTCGATTGCTGCCGCTTGGCAGGCAGAGTGTGGCAGGAGATAGTGATTCATTCAGGTATCCCGTGCTACATTGCCCCACTTGTTACTGGTGTGTAAATCAATGGAGTGACCAATGTCTGCCATCCCCTATTCCGTGCTCGATCTGGTGCCTGTTGCCGAGGGTTCCGTGCCTGCCGAGTCGTTTCGCCGTTCACGGGATCTTGCCTGCCATGCCGAGGGTTGGGGTTACCAGCGCTACTGGCTGGCCGAACATCACAACATGCCGGGCATTGCCAGTGCCGCCACCTCGGTGCTGATCGGTCATCTGGCCGAAGCCACCACCACTCTGCGGATCGGGGCGGGTGGCATCATGCTGCCGAACCACTCGCCGCTGGTGATTGCCGAGCAGTTTGGCACCTTGGCTTCGCTCTATCCCGACCGCATCGATTTGGGCCTTGGTCGCGCCCCCGGGACCGATCAGCGCACCATGCGGGCGCTGCGACGTATGCGCAGCGGTGAGGTGGATGATTTCCCAGCCGATGTGCGCGAGCTGATGAGCTATTTTGGCGACGAGATCGGCGCGGTGCAGGCGGTGCCCGGCCAGGGGCTGCATCTGCCAGTCTGGCTGCTGGGCTCCAGCCTTTACAGCGCGCAACTGGCGGCGGTGATGGGCTTGCCGTTCGGTTTTGCCTCCCATTTCGCGCCCGCCATGTTGCTGCAGGCGCTGGAGATCTACCGCAGCCAGTATCGCCCCTCTGCGCGCTGGCCCAAGCCCCATGCGGTGGTCTGCATCAACATGATCGCCGCCGACAGCGAGCGGGAGGCCCGCTTCCAGTTCACTACCGTGCAGCAGCAGTTCTTGCGCCTTCATCGCGGTGATGCGGGCAAGCTGCCCGCGCCGGTCGTCCAGCTTGTTGACGAGTGGGCGCCCCGTGAGCTGATGGCGATGGAGCAGACCCTGGCTCGCTCTCTGGTGGGCGATCCGGAGCAGGTTCGTCACGGTCTCAAGGCGCTGCTGGCGGAAACCCGCGCCGATGAGCTGATGTTCAACGGTCCTATCGTCGATCATCAGGCCCGACTGCGTTCTTTCGAGATTGCCGCCGAGCTGATGCAGAGCCTGTAAGCCATGACGAACCCTACTGTCGCGGTGGATGAGGTGTATTGGAATCCCATGGTACCGGAGCTGTCGGTTACCGATCTGGCTCGATCTCTGGTTTTCTATACCGGTTTGTTGGGCTTCTCGGTCCGCTATCGGCGCGATGACCCTCCTTTTGCTTATCTTGAACAGCAACAGGTACAACTGATGCTGGAGCAGGTACATCCGGCGGGTTGGCAGGTCGGGGCGCTGGAGCCACCGTTCGGTCGGGGGATCAATCTGCAGATGGAGCTGACCGAGATCCAGCCGCTACTCGAGCGCTTGCAGGCCGCCGGGATTGCACTTTTCCGGCAGCCCACTGAGGTCTGGTATCCAGTGGGCGAGATGCTGGCCGGGCAGCGCGAATTTTTGCTGCAGGATCCCGATGGTTATCTGTTACGGTTTGTGCAATATCTGGGGGAACGAGCGGCTGACTGACAAGATCAAAATCTTAACCATCTGATTTTAAAGGACTGTCAGATGTATGTCGGCCATCTGTCGTGTCACCTTTCGCGGCGCAAGCCCTATGCTGGCCCTGTCAATTACCACAAGGAGTTCGAGATGATCGTCAGGAAGTTGAGATTGCAACGGGGTTGGTCTCAGGATCAGTTGGCAACGTTAACTGGTTTGAGTGTCCGCACTATCCAGCGGATCGAGCAAGGGCAGCAACCCGGACTGGAATCTCTCAAGGCCCTGGCCGCCGTCTTTGAACTCGATGTGGCTCAACTGGATGGATCAGAGCAACAGGAGCGCGAGATGAGAGGAAGTGACACTATGGGTCAGGATGCGGTGCAGGTATCGGCAGAGGAGCGGGCGGCAATGCGCTATGTGGAGGAGCTCAAGGGCTTCTATCACCATGTCGCCAGCTACGTGGTGGTGATCTGCGGGCTGTTTGTCATCAACTACCTGAGCAATCCAGAGTACATCTGGGCCTGGTGGCCAACCCTGGGTTGGGGGCTGGGACTTGCCTCCCATGCTGTTCGGGTGTTTCAGCCCTTCAAGCTGTTTGGCCCCGAGTGGGAGCGGCGCCAGATCGAGAAGCGGCTGGGGCGCAAGTTGTAACTTCATTCGCTGGAAAACAGGGAGCCTAAAACAGCAAGCCCGGCAACCAGCCGGGCTTTGTTATTGGAGCGGGTTGTGGCCATCCGTGCGGCAGCAATCGCCTGATTGCTGCGCACTTTCTAGCTGGCGTGAACCGGGCAGGGGGTGGTGATCAGGGCATCATCCTCGTAGCGCCACAGGGTGAGGCTGTTGCCCCAGACGCAGCCGGTATCGAGTGCCTTGATGTCGCTCTTGCCGGTGTTGCCCATCAGCGCCGCCCAGTGGCCGAACACCAGAATGGGGTCGTCCACGTGGTGTTCGCGCTGTTCGAACCAGGGACGCAGCCCCGGGGTCGACTCCTTGGGCCCCTTCTTGCATTTGAAGTCGAGACGACCATCGAAATAGCAGAAGCGCATCCGGGTGAAGGTGTTGATGATGTAGCGGTAGCGGTCGATCCCGACCAGATCATCTTTCCAGCCATCGGGCTGGTCGCCGTACATGTTGTGCAGCAGCCAGCTGTACTGGTCACCGCGTAGCAGGCTCTCTACCTCGCGGGCGCAGTTGCGCGCGGTGCGGACATCCCATGCGGGGGAGATTCCGGCATGCACCATCATGATGGGCAGGTCCGGATGTTCGGCCAGTAGCGGGCGGTGGCGCAGCCACTCCAGCAGTTCATCCCGATCAGGGGCATCCATCAGGCTTTGCAGCTTGTCTTTCTTCTTGAGCGGTGCAACGCCATCGGCGACCGCCAGCAGGTGCAGGTCGTGGTTGCCGAGCACGGTGACGGCGCGGTTGCCCAGCCCTTTGACAAAACGCAGGGTATTGAGGGAGTCCGGGCCGCGGGCGACCAGATCGCCGCAGAGCCAGAGCACGTCATTTTCGGGATCGAACGCGGCAAGATCCAGCAGACGGCGCAAGTCGTCGTAACAGCCCTGGATGTCACCGACAAAACAGTTCGCCATGAAACCTCAGTTGATAATATTGGGGATGGCTAGCGTGAAGGGGGCGATGGGCGCCTCAAACTGCTGACCAGAGCCATCTTGCAGGGTATAGCTCCCTTCCATCACCCCAAGCGGGGTCACCAGCGGCACGCCGCTCTGGTAGCGGTAAGTCTCACCTTCGGCAATGACGGGTTGTTCCCCGACCACGCCCGGGCCTGCCACTTCCAGCATCTTGCCATTGGCATCGGTGATGAGCCAGCGCCGATGCAGCAGTTGCACCGGGCCGGGCCCCAGATTCTCAATCTCGATCAGATAGTGAAACTGGTAAGGGTCTTTGGAGCCCGCCACATACACGGGGTATGGGCGGATCTCGATGTGCGGGGGTGCCACAGGATCAGGCCTGTTGCTGATCCGCCAGCCAGTTGGCGATCATGACAAACTGCTCGAGGGAGAGATTCTCTGGGCGCAGGTTGCCATCGATACCAAGCTCGGTCAGCTGGGCGTCGGTGATGAAGTTGGAGAAGCTGTTGCGGATGGTCTTGCGACGCTGGCCAAAGCCTTCGGTACAGACGCGATTCAGACAACGAATGTCTTTTGCGACTATGGTCGGATTCTTGTGCGGGATCAGGCGAACCACGGCAGAGTCCACTTTCGGCGCCGGTTTGAAGGCGCCTGGGCCCACTTCCAGCACCGGCACCACCTGGCAGTAGTACTGGGTCATCACGCTCAGACGGCCATAAGCCTTGCTGCCCGGGCCAGCGGCCAGACGCAACACCACTTCCTTTTGCAGCATGAAGTGCATGTCTTCAACCCGGTCGGCAAATTCGCACAGGTGGAAGATGAGCGGGGTGGAGATGTTGTAGGGCAGGTTGCCGAAGATGCGCAGCGGCCCCTTGCCTTCACCCATCAGGGTGCCGAAGTCAAAACGCATGGCATCCGCTTCGATGACGGTCAGCTTGTCTTTGAGGGTCGGGTGCTCGCGCAGGCGAGCTGCCAGGTCCCGGTCAAGCTCGACCACGGTCATTTTGTCCATCTGGGCGGCGACCGGCTCGGTCAGCGCGGCCAGACCCGGACCGATCTCCACCAGATTCTGACCCGGCTGCGGGTTGATGGCGGCGACGATTTGATCGATCACATACCGGTCGTGCAAGAAGTTCTGACCGAAACGCTTACGGGCCGTGTGGCCCATGTGCACCTTACTGCTCATATCTTTTTTTCTCTACCATCTTGATGGCGTGGTTAATCGCGGTGACAAGGCTGCCCGGATCGGCCAGGCCCTTGCCTGCCAGATCCAGCGCGGTGCCGTGATCCACCGAAGTGCGGATGAAGGGAAGCCCCAGGGTGATATTGACCGAACTGCCGAAGCCCTTGTATTTGAGCACAGGCAGCCCCTGGTCGTGGTACATGGCGAGTACCGCATCCGCATCCTTGAGGTATTTCTCCTGGAACAGGGTGTCGGCCGGCAACGGGCCGACCAGATCGATCCCCTCTTGGCGCAGCGTGGCCAGTGCGGGTTCGATCACGTCAATCTCTTCACGTCCGAGATGGCCACCTTCCCCTGCATGGGGGTTGAGGCCGCAGACGTAAATACGGGGTTTGGCGATGCCAAACTTGGTGGCGAGATCCTCATTTAGGATCCGGATCACCTTGCCGAGGCGATCCTCGGTGATGGCCATCGCTACATAGGCCAGCGGAATATGGGTTGTCGCCAGTGCGACCCGCAGCCCCTCGGTGGCCAGCATCATCACCACATCGGCGGTGTTGGATTGCTGGGCAAAGAACTCGGTGTGGCCGCTGAACGAGACCCCGGCCTGGTTGATGATCCCCTTGTGCACCGGCCCGGTCACCACGGCGGCAAATTCGCCGCTCATGTTGCCATCGCAGGCACGCTGCAGGGTCGCCAGCACATAGGCGCCATTGCCTTCGTTCAGCTCGCCCGGCACCACGGGGGCGCCGAGGGTGACCGGACAGACGGTCAGAGTGCCCGCCCGCTGGGGGCGGGCAGGGGCAGCGGCATCGTAGGGCTCAAGCTCGATGGGCAGCCCAAGCAGGGTTGCCCGCTCGCGCAGCAGCGCCGGATCGGCGATCACTACCAACTGGTGGGGCCAATCCTGCCGGGCAATCTGCAGCACCAGATCCGGGCCGATCCCGGCCGGTTCGCCCGGGGTAACGGCAAGGCGACGGCAGCTCATCAGCTACCAGCTCCTTCGATCTGGATGTAGGCCTCGTCACGCAGCTCATCCAGCCACGCCTGGGACTCTTCCACGAAGCGGCGATTGTAGATCAGCTGGTAGGCGCGCTGCTCCTGAGCCTTGTCGGTCGCATCCTGGCTGCGGCGATCTTCCACCTGCACGATGTGCCAGCCGTGGCTGGTACGGAACGGGGCACTGATCTGGCCCGGTTGCAGACGGTTGACCATGTCGCGGAACTCGGGGACATAGACGTTGGGATCAGACCAGCCCAGTTCGCCACCCTGCACCGCAGAGCCCGGATCTTCGGAGTACTTCTCCGCCATGCTGGCGAAGCTTGCCTTGCCGCTCTTGATGTCGTGCAGAATGCCATCCAGCATCCCCTTGGCTTTCTCTTCGCTCAGGATAATGGACGGCTTGATCAGGATGTGGCGGGCTTTCACCTCGGTCTGCATCACTTGCTGCTGACCCTTGGTGTCGAACACCTTGACGATGTGCAGGCCGGCACCGGAGCGCAGCGGGCCGACGATGTCGCCCTTCTTGGCACCCTGTACCGCTTCCGCCATCAGGGTCGGCATCTCTTGCGGGCTCATCCAGCCCCAGTCGCCCCCTTCCAGCGCCTTGGGTCCGTTACTCTCGGCAATGGCCAGTTTGCGGAAGTCGGCACCTTGCTTGAGGGCGGCCAGAATGCGCTCGATCTTGCTCTTGGCGGCATCCAGCTGGGCGGCAGTGGGGTTGTCCGGCAGGGCAATCTGGATATGGCCGACGTGGTATTCGTTCTGCTGTTGACCCTGTTTCTTCAGGATCTCCACCACCTGCTTCACCTCCTGCTCGGAGATGTTGATACGGCGGCGCACCTGGTTGCGGCGCACCTCGTTCATCAGGATCTCGCGGCGAACCTCTTCCCGATACTGGGCATAGGTCATCCCTTCACGGGCGAGCTGAGCGCGCAGCTGATCCAGGGTCATCTTGTTGTCGGCAGCGATGCCCTGAATAGCCTGTTCCAGCTGGGTATCGCTGATCTTCAGCCCCTGGCGCTCTGCCAGTTGCAGCTGCAGGCTCTCCTGGATCAGCCGATCCAGCGCCTGTTTGCGCAGGGTGGCATCGTCAGGCAGGGACTGGCCGCTCTCCTGGGCGGAGAGTTTTACCTTGTTGACCAGTGAGTCCTGTTGGCTGGACAGCACCACATCCTTGTTGACCACGGCCAGAACCTTGTCCATCAGCTCGGGCGTAGCCAGTGCGGCCTGGCTCATGGCGCCGAACATTCCCGCGGTCAGCAGGGCAATCAGGGTCTTTTTCATATCCATCTCTCAAGGCTGGGCCAGCATCATTGCTGGCCTTTCAGATTAAACGGGCGAACATAGGGCAACAACTCGGTATCCAGGGTGACGCTGCGGCCACCGGTACCCACGCTGCCAAGTCCCTTCATTTCAAACTGCAGACCAATGACTTTTTCCGAGCGTGACATGAGAACATTGTTTTCCCACTGCGGCTGGTTGTGCCACTCCAGGCTCATGTTGATGCTCCAGCAGCAGGAGTCGTATTTGACACCGATCTTGCGGTCAATGTTCACATCCTGCTTGATATCACGGTAGTAACCGCCATACATCTGCCACTGATCGGCGAGCGGCGCCATTACTACCAGACCCGCCTGGCTTAAATCTGAAGGTAGAGCGCTATCAGGTTTGGTTTGATAGTCCAGATTACCATCCTTGATGTAGCGGTAGTTGAGCTGGGTGGTCAGCTTGCTGGTCCGGTACTCGACTGCACCGTTGCCAGCCGTAAATTCACCCTCGGAGGTATCGTACTGGGTTCCTGCATGGGCAAACCACTCATCGGTGATCCGGGCATCCCCCTCAAACGAGAGCAGGGAGCGGGCGTTGGTGCTTTCCGGATTTGAAGGGTAGAGGCGCACCTTGGGTGGCGTCATCTCAAAGGCCTGGGCTACCGCCAGACGCAACCGTTCATCACCCACATTGTCATAGACCCGGCTGGTCAGGCCAACGGTGACCCGATTGGCATCGCTGATGCGGTCGAGACCGGCAAAGCGGCGGTCACTGAACAAGCTGTAGTAGTCCTGACGGGTGGTGGTGGAGTCGTAGATCCCGATCTCGTCCTGATCCCGATAGGGAACGTAGAGATACTGGAATTCGGGTTCCAGAGTCTGGGTACCCTTGCCATCATACCAGTCGAGCGGGCGATCGAAGTTGACGCCTCCCTTGAGGCGGAAGGAGGGCAGAGTACGGGTAATGGTGCCCTCTTTCAGGGTCAGCTGTTTGCTGTCTGCATCGGTGAAGCGGCTGCGGTCCTGGCTAACCAGATTATCGGGTACCTCCTGGTTGTAGGAGGTAAACATCAGCTTGTACTGGCTGGTCAGGTAGTAACCCGGTGCATCCACCAGAGGCACGGTCAGAGTCGGTGCCAGATGCAGACGGGTGGCAGTGTAGCGCTCACCGGCTTGCTGAGTGTTAGCGTTACCACTGTCATAGCCAAACTTGGTTAGCTCGCTGTTCCAGGCCAGATCGAACCACTTACCCTGTTGATAGTAGTTGTAGTCGATACGCGGCAGCATCTCGTGGGGCAATGGTACGTCGGGACGCAGAATTTGATAACGGCGGATCTCTGACGTCAGGTTCCAGTTCTGCTGGTAGTAGCCGGCAGTAAAGGATTGCTGCAACTGGCTGTCGACCTGAGTGCCCACTTGCGGGCTGAAGTCGTTGAAGTAGTTGTAATCCTTGTCCCGCACCTGGGTGTAGTCGACGCCAAAGCGCAGTGAACCATCCATCAGGGTTGAGCCGTGACGGACATTCATCAGGTAACGATGGCCATCTGAAAGATTGGAGTTGCTTGGGTTGTACTGCTTGTCATCCGCCAGATTTTCAAAGTACAGAATACCTGCATGTGCGGGGTCCGGCATGTAGCGGAACTCCACCTGCTCCATCAGGCCGCGTTTATCCATAAAACGGGAGGTGATGGTGGCATCGTAGTTGGGAGCTATGTTCCAGTAGAAGGGCTGGGTGATATCCATGCCGTTGCTGGAGCTCTGCTTGTAGCCCGGGTAGAGCAGACCGGTCTTCCGCTCATCCTTGATGGGGAAGTTGATATAGGGGAAGTAGAACACCGGGTAGTCATAGAGCCAGAGGCTGGCGTTCCAGGCTTCGCCGAACACCTCTTTCTGGTCGATGTCGATGCTGCCCGCCTTGAGGGTCCACACTTCCTGACCGGGGGGGCAGGTGGTGTACTGGGCACCCTCCATGGTGATGTTCTGGTTGTTGTTGGTCATCACCACTCGCTTGGCAAAGCCGCGCACCGGTGAGCCATGCACCTGATACTTGCCCTCTTCCAGTTCGGAGTTCTTGGTATCCAGGTTGGATTTGAGGGTCTTGTCGCTGGTGACGGTCACCTGACCGTCGTTGTAATAGATGTTGCCGATGGCGATGACATCCCGGCTCTTCTGATCGAGCTGGGCATAGTCGGAGTCAAACTTGCGAACACCCTGACGAACCTTGACGTCGCCTTCATAGACGGCGGTGCCGCCCTGTTTGGCCTCGAGACGGTCAGCATCAACCTCGACCGGCTGTGCGTTGGCATCCTGATCCGATGCAGGCTTCTCTATCTTGGGAACATAGTCATAGCAGAGACTATCGAGAATGCCGGTGGCTGGCGGCGCTTCGAACGGAGCCGCCTGCACCATCATAGAGGTGAGTGCGGGGGCCAGGCTGATAGTCAGGGCGATGGGATAGCGGTACCCCAGTGTCCATTTTGTCATGTGAAAGACTCGTGCAATCCGTGATAGATACGGTTGATCCAAGGCATGCATTTTACGACAGGTTTCATCGAGTTGACATTGCATGTCATTGCTTTATGTTAGCCGGCAATGATAAAGCATTATTGCGGCCAGGGCTAACAGCCAAGTGCTGCTTTCCACCTTGGTCCTCTACTTATGCACGATCGCGATTCCCTGCTATTGCAGTGGGCACGCCGTATTTCCGGTGATGCCAATCTTCAGTTGACCCTCATTTCCGGTGATGCCAGCTTCCGCCGCTACTCTCGTGGTGGTGGTCTTGTGTGGGTGGATGCCAATCCGAAAACCGAAAAAAATCATGAATTTGTTCGTAACGCGGCCGCCTTGCAGGCGCGTCAGCTGTTGGCGCCAGAGGTGAAGGCGGTGGACTACGAACAGGGGCTGCTGGCGGTCAGTGACCTGGGCGATACCCAGCTGATCAGCTGCCTGAACGAGCAAAACGTGCTGGCCTTGTATGGCAAGGCGATCGATCTGTTGCCGACACTGGCGGCAGTGGATCTGGCGCTTGAGCCCTTCGATGCCGCCTTTATGGCGCGGGAGAACAGCATTTTCCCCGAGTGGCTGCTGGGCCACCATCTAAAACTGACCCTGAGCGACGAAGAGCAGCAGCTGCTCGATGAGACCTTTGCCTGCCTCACCGCCTGCAATCTGGCTCAGCCGCAAGGGATCATGCACCGTGACTTCCACAGTCGCAACCTGATGGTGTGTGGCGGAGACACTCCTGATAGCAGCGAACTCGCCATCATCGATTTTCAGGATATGGTCATCGGGCCGCTTACCTATGACCTGGTCTCCCTGCTGAAAGATTGCTACATACGCTGGCCTGACGAGGTGATCGATGAAGGTATGCGCCACGGCTTTGCCACCCTGCAACAGGCGGGTCTGCTTGGCGAGCTCGATTATGCCAGTTTCCGTCGTGATGCCGACCTGACCGGCATGCAGCGCCACCTCAAAGCGGCGGGGATCTTCACCCGGCTCTATCATCGCGACGGCAAGTCCGGCTATCTCAAGGATATTCCCCGTACCCTCGGCTATGTGGTGGATGTCTGTCGCACTCATGGTCGTGCCTATCCGGTACTGGCCCGTTTTGGTCAGTGGCTGGAGCAGGTGGTGTTGCCGGGGATCGCCAACGCTGGGGTTAAACCATGAAGGCGATGATCCTGGCCGCTGGCCGTGGCGAGCGGATGCGCCCGCTGACCGACCTGTTGCCCAAGCCGCTGCTAGCGGTGGGGGGCAAGCCGCTCATCGTTCATCACATCGAAAAACTCAAAGCTGCCGGTGTGACCGAGTTGGTCATCAACCACGCCTGGCTTGGCCACAAGCTGGTTGAGAGCCTGGGTGATGGCCGTGCGCTTGGTGTGACCATCCACTGGTCAGCCGAGGAGAGCGCGCTGGAGACCGCGGGCGGAATCGTGCAGGCGCTGCCGCTGCTGGGCTCTGAAGCTTTTTTGGTGATCAACGGCGATACCTGGCTAGATCTCGATTATCACACTCTGGTCAGCCAGCCCCTTGGCGATGATTTGGCCCACCTTTGGCTGGTGCCCAATCCGCCCCAGCACCCGAGTGGGGACTTTGCCCTGCAAGGGGGGCGAGTCATGGATACGCCAGCGTTTACCTTCAGCGGGGTCGGACTATATGATCCGGCGGCCTTTGCCGGTCTCGCGGGCGGCGCCCGCAAGCTGGCGCCCCTGCTGCGTGACTGGATGGCACAAGGGCGGGTAGGCGGCAGCCTACTCGCTGGCGAGTGGCGCGATATCGGCACGGTCGATCGACTGCGCGAGCTGGATGACCAGCTCCAGACCCGCACTCATTAACTTCAAGAGGTCTTGAACCATGCGTATTTGGGGTAAGGTGCTGGGCGCCTTCTTCGGTTTTCTGCTCGGCAATATCATCGGCGCCCTGATAGGTCTCTGGATTGGCCACCGTTTCGACCGTGGCATGGGGCTGCAGGGGGCGTTTCGTCGCGGTCCGAGTCAGGAGCAGCAAGCCGTCTTCTTCCATGCCACTTTCTCGGTGATGGGTCACATCGCCAAGTCAAGCGGTCAGGTGACCGAACAGGAGATCCGGGTTGCCTCCAACCTGATGGATCGTATGCGGCTGGCGGGCGAACAGCGTGTCCGGGCGCAGGAGTCGTTTCGTCTCGGTAAAGAGGCCGACTTCCCGCTGCGCGAAACCCTGGCCGAGTTCCGCCGTGCCAGTCTGGGGCAGCGCGATATTCTGCGCTTCTTCCTCGAAGTGCAGTTGCAGGCGGCCTTTGCAGATGGTCGGGTGGAGGAGGGCGAGCGCGCCATTCTTCATACCATTGCCGACGAGCTGGGCTTCAGCCGCATTGAGTTGGCCCGCATTCTGGCGATGGCCGAAGCGCAGATGAACTTCTTCAATCAGGCCCATGGCCAGTATCAGGGGGGCCATTCCGGTGGCCAGCAGTATCGGCAGGCGGCACCCTCTGCGGATCGCCTCAAGAATGCCTACCAGTTGCTGGGGGTGAGCGAGAGCGACAGCGATCAGGATATCAAGCGCGCCTACCGCAAGGAGATGAGCAAGCATCACCCGGACAAGCTGGCCGCCAAAGGGCTGCCGCCGGAGATGATGGAGATGGCCAAGGAGAAGACCCAGGAGATCCAGCAAGCCTGGGAGTGGATCCGCGAGGCCCGCGGCATCCGGTAAGCGCCAACGTCAGGTTGGAACAGACAATAAAAAACCCCGCAGCAGTGCGGGGCTTTGCTTTGCCGTGTGGCGCAGGCCGGGTTATTTGGCCGGAATCGCTTCCAGCACGTGCACCAGCAGTTGCCAGAAACGCTCGACCGCCGGGATATGTACCTTCTCGTCAGGGGAGTGGGCACCGCGGATGGTCGGGCCGAAGGAGACCATGTCCCACTCCGGATAGGCGCTCTTGAACAGACCGCACTCGAGGCCGGCGTGGATCACCATGACGTTGGGCATGGTGCCGAACAGGGTCTGGTAGCTGTTGCGAACCAGCGCCATGACGGGGGAGTCCACGTTCGGCGCCCAACCCGGGTAGGCACCGGTGAATTCGCAGCTGGCGCCTGCCAAGGTGAACAGGGAGCGGGTCATCTGCTCGATGCTCTCGCGGCCTGAGTCAATCAGGGAGCGGATCAGGCACTGGACGTATACTTCGCCATCCTGAGTCTTGATGACCCCCAAGTTGGTAGAGGTTTCGGTCACGCCGGGCATGGCATCGCTCATGCGCATCACGCCGTTCGGGCAGGCCATCAGGGCATCCAGCAGGCGCTGCTGCAGGGAGACGCTCATCAGCTTGGCCGGTTTGGCGGCGCTGTTGACCAGCACGGTCAGGTTCGGCTCGGTAGCGGCCAATTCGGTCTGGTAGATCCCGGTGTAGCGGTCAACCAGCGCCTTGAACTCGTTTACGCTGGCAGAAGGCACCAGCAGGGTGGCGCGAGCTTCGCGCGGGATGGCGTTGCGCAGGGTGCCGCCGTGGATCTCGGCCAGACGAACACCCTGCGGCTCGGCTGCTTTGAGCAGACGCACCAGCAGCTTGTTGGCGTTGCCACGACCGCGATGGATATCGCAACCGGAGTGACCGCCACGCAGCCCTTTTACGGCCAGTTCGAACGCTTCACCTTCAGCAGCATCAACCAGCTCGAGCGGGAAGCGGATATTGGCATCCACACCGCCAGCGCAGCCCATATAGACTTCGCCATCCTCTTCGGAGTCGGTGTTGAGCAAAATTTCGCCCTCCAGCCAGCCAGCTTCCAGACCGAAAGCGCCGGTCATACCGGTCTCTTCGTCTGTGGTCAGCAGCACTTCCAGCGGACCGTGCTTGATGGTCTTGTCAGCCAGTACGGCCAGACAACCAGCCATGCCGATGCCGTTGTCGGCACCCAGGGTGGTGCCACGGGCCGTGACCCACTCGCCATCGACATAGGCATCGATAGGATCGGTCGCGAAGTCGTGTTTGGTGTCGGCGTTGGCCTGCGGCACCATGTCTATGTGGGCCTGCAGTACCACGGCTTTGCGGTTTTCCATCCCCGGGGTGGCCGGTTTCTTGATGATGATGTTGCCGACCTTGTCCTGCTTGACCGCCAGACCTTCCCCTTGAGCCCATTGGATGATCCAGGCGCTCAGTTTGGCTTCATGTTTGGAAGGGTGGGGAATGGAGCAGATCTGTTCGAAGAAATGCCAAATCAGTTTGGGAGAGAGAGAGCTAAGCTGTGCCACGTCGGGACTCCTTACCAGCACGGAATTAACAGGGCCCCATCAGCGGGCCGGGGAAGAGGATAACGATAATACAGTCAATCACACAAAAATGTGAGCAATCAGCGCAAATCGCAGGCAGCTTGTGCTGGCTGATGGCAACTAGGCAGTACGATCGTCAGGTTCGGACGACGCTGGCCAATAGAAAAGAAAATGTGTGACCGATCTCACAAAAATATTGAATTTAACGCACCGACTGGTAAATTAGCTCCCGTGGTTCGCCACCCGTCAGGATGACGATGAAAGCCTCCAGGGAACCGAAGCAAAGCAAGTGCGCCTCCATGGAACCGAGTGTTCGTTCAAGGATTTGAGCCCGCATTAAAGGTACGTAACTTGTTAAGCAATCAGGAGTTTCAATATGCCAGGCAGCAACTCAACCTATTGGTTTGCCCCCTCTTTGTATACCCAGGGTTTCAGCTACCCTAACCCCTTCGTCACTCGTCGCTAAGACGAGCTGCCCAACCAGGCAGAGGCGAGAAAGCAGCAGGTGCGTGAGGTAAATCCTCCCCCTGCTATTTTTTTATCTGCGATTTGCCGCACAGCCCATTTGGACTCGGCAGCAGGGACGGCAGGTTAGTCGTTTGGCGCTCTAGATGTGCCGAATGGAGAGGGTGATGCCGATTTTTCCTGTTTTTGGCATACGTTTGCCAGGCATTTTCTCTGCAAACGGTGCTATCATATCGGCCCAACAGCCTGTCCGCGGTTTGGACACATCATCTAACCGATCGCCGGATAAGCCCATCTTGCTTCCATTGTTATCAGATTTGCTGCCGAGGCTTAGCCCTGAGGCAGCCGAAGTGCAATCTGAATTCAGTCTGGCAAGGGCCGCCATTTACTGGCATCCGCAGGGAGAATTGCGGGTGTTGTTATTTTAAGTGATTGTTTTTAAATAACTATTTGAGATCGATAACATGCCGAAAAAGTTCTATGTGTCGTGGGACAACCTGCAACGTGAAGCTCGCCGTCTGGCCCGTCGTCAGCTGCCTGTCAGCCAGTGGAAAGGTATCATCGCGGTCAGCCGTGGTGGCCTGGTGCCCGCAGCCCTGATGGCCCGTGAACTTGGCATTCGTAATGTGGAAACTCTCTGCATCTCCAGCTATGACCATGACAGCCAGCGCGAGCTGGTGGTCGTGAAGGCTGCCACCACCGCCGGTGATGGCGAAGGCTGGCTGGTGGTGGAAGATCTGGTAGACACCGGCACTACCGCCAAGGCGATCCGCGAGCTCTACCCGAAAGCCAAGTTCATCGCGATTTTCGCCAAGCCGATGGGCGAAGCGCTGCTGGATGATTTCGAAGTGGCGATCCCGCAGGATACCTGGATCGAACAGCCGTGGGACATGGCACTGGAGTTCGCCACACCGATCTGCGACGAAAAGTAACGGGATCGGGATGTGACGCTCGCTGCGTCCATTGGTCGCGACCGGCAATAATGGTTTCACAGGGCTCCAATTTGGAGCCCTGTTTTTTTGTGTATCAATCTGTTGCAGGGTGGCTGATGGGCAGTAAAAGTGGTTAAGATGAGCTATTGCCTGATATGAATGGGACACTATCTTGGACTTGAACGAAGACCTAAACCTGACCGAACAGCTCTTTACCCGCGTCAAGAAGGTATTGGAAACATCCGAGATCTCCAACTCCAGTGCGGCTGATCTGGCGCAAGCCGAGTCAGACGAGATGTTTATCGACGGTTCCATGTCAAAGAGCTGGTATCGCCTGCTGCGCCGCCCCTCCTGGACCTGGCAGGGGGCAGATCCCATCGAAGTGGAGCAGACCCTGGCCCGTATCGCCATGGCGACCGGCGAGCGTACCCACGATTGCTATCTCGATACCATCAAGGGCTATGTGCCCGGCAACTGGATCTACGAATGGAGCCAGGTGGCTGGCAACTATTTCAAGCAGGGCCGCGAACTGCGCGAGAAGGGGGATACTTCTGGCGCCTTGAAACAGCTGCTCAAGGCGGTGCGCTACTACTCCATCGCCAGCTATCCCCATCTCAAGGATGACGAGCTGGCGGATCAAGCCCAGCTGCTCGGTAACATGGCCTATCGCGAGGCCGGTCGCCTGTTCAAGGTGCCGCTCAAAGAGATCCAGGTGCCTTTTCGCGGCAAGCATATTCAGGGTTATCTCCACCTGCCGACGACCGAAAAACCGGTGCCGCTGGTGATCATCAGCGGCGGGATCGACTCCCTGCAGCTCGATTTCCTCAACTTCTATCTCAAACGGCTCGAGCCCAACGGTATCGGCATGCTCTCCCTCGATATGCCCGGGGTTGGCTATGCCGAGCATTGGCCATTGGTACAGGATACCAGCCGCCTTCATCAGGCTGTGTTGCACTATCTCTCCGAAGTGGCCTGGGTCGATCATCAGCGTATCGCCATGGTGGGGATGCGTCTGGCGGGCAATATCGCAGCCAGACTGGCCTTTATCGAACCCTTCAAGCTGCGCACCGTGGTCTGTGTCGGCGCCGGGGTCAATCAGGTGTTTACCAATCAGGAGCTGTTTGCGAAGTGCCCGCGCATGATGCGGGACAGTCTGGCCAACCGGTTGGGGGCGGATGCGGCGCAGTGGGACGGCATGCGTACCAAGTGCCAGGTATTTTCACTTAAAACGCAAGGATTACTGGGGACTCGCACCTCAGTGCCGATATTGAGTATTGGACACAAGCGAGATTTTATTTGTCCCGAGCAGGATGTACGGGCATTGGCGGCGGCCAGTCGTAACGGCAAGGCCATCGTATTCGACAAACAGCCTTTGCTGGAGGTGTATGACAAGGCACTGGACGAAATCGTCGAGTGGCTGAAACAGCATTTGTGTACCTGACATTGCGCTAAAGAACTGACGCCATCCCGAGGTGGCGCGGCTTGTTTAACAGGGAGGTTAACATGTCTGAAAGAGTGACCTACAAGCGACTGCTGAGGCAGTTTGCTGCCATTGGCCCCTATTTGCGCGAAGATCTCTGCGAAGAGGGGCGTTATCGTTTCGACTGTTTGTCTGTCTGCGTCAGTGCCAAGCCGGCGCCGGACAAACGGGAGTTCTGGGGCTGGTGGCTGGTGCTGGAGCAGGACGATCACCATTTCCGTTACCACTATCAGCTCGGTTTCTACAATGCTGATGGTGAGTGGCTGGACAAGCCGATCCCCAAGAAGCACCAGGTAGAAGTGGAGCGGACCCTCAACCGTTTCTACAAGCTCATCAGCGACAAACTGACGGCTCTGGAGTGTCAGTTAGCGCCAGCGGATCAGGTCATCAATGAGTTGACCGTGACCGCCGCTTGATCCCTGATGCCCGGCGAGCAGCATCCCGCTGTTTGCCGGGCCATCAGTCAGCCATCTCCCCTTCCGACCGCAATCATCCGGGCTTTGCTTCATCTCCTCACCCCGACGTTAATTGCCTTGCAGGGCTCCATGGCCGTGGGTATAAAGATATTCCTTACTTTTTAGCCTTTATGCTCCCATGGAAAACAGAACCATAGTCGTCAAGTTGGGCACCAGCGTGCTCACAGGGGGGTCTTCCCAGCTCAATCGTGCCCATATGGTCGAGCTGGTCAGACAGTGTGCGGCCTTGCACCGTCACGGCCATCGGGTCGTGGTTGTCACATCAGGAGCTATCGCCGCCGGGCGTGAACATCTGGGTCACCCGCCACTGGCGCCAACCCTTCCCAACAAGCAGATGCTGGCGGCGGTTGGTCAGACCCAGCTTATTCGGGTATGGCAGGATCTGTTCAACCTCTACGGTCTGCATATCGGCCAGATGCTGCTGACCCGCGCCGATCTGGAAGATCGGGAGCGCTACCTCAACGCCCGCGACACCATGCGCACCCTGCTCGATCACCGCATTATTCCGGTCATCAACGAAAACGATGCGGTGGCGACCGCCGAGATCAAGGTCGGCGACAACGACAACCTCTCCGCGCGGGCCGCCATTCTGGCGGATGCGGATCTGCTGATCCTGCTAACCGACCAGAAGGGGCTGTTTACCGCCGATCCGCGCACCAATCCCGACGCCCAGCTGATTGAAGAGGTGCAGACCATCGACGATACCCTGCGCTCGCTGGCAGGTGACAGTGTCAGCGGCCTCGGCACCGGTGGCATGGCTACCAAGCTGCAGGCCGCCGATGTGGCGCGCCGCGCTGGTGTCAACGTGGTGATCGCGACCGGCCAGATGCCGGAGGTGATCGGCCGTCTCGCCAAGGGCGAGCGGATTGGCACCCTGTTCCCGGCGCTGGCGTCCCCGCTGGAAGGGCGCAAGAGCTGGATCCTGGCAGGCCCGCCCCCTCACGGCGAAGTCCATGTGGATCAGGGGGCTGTCGCCGCCATGAAGGATAAAGGCTCCAGCCTGCTGCCCAAGGGGATTGTCGCGGTCAAGGGCGACTTTATTCGAGGCGATGTGGTGCGAATTCTTGATCCCAAGGGCGCTGAGCTGGCGCGTGGCATCTGCCGTTACGACCATCTGGAGCTGGATAAGCTGCGCGGCGTCCACTCGGATCAGATTGAGCAGGTACTGGGCTATGGATATGGTTCAGTAGCCATCCATCGAGACGATATGGTGCTGCTCTAACCAGGGCGGCACGGCATGAACAAAAGGGAACCGAGATGAGTCTGGAGAAAATGGGGCAGGCGGCCCGTGAAGCCGCCTATCAGCTGGCCACCATCAGCACGGCGCAGAAGAATCGGGCGCTGGCCGCCATTGCTGACGAGCTGGAGGTGCGCAGTGAGCAGATCCTCGCCGCCAACGCGAAAGATATCGCCGCCGGCCGTGAGGCTGGCTTGTCAGAAGCGATGCTGGATCGCCTGCTGCTCAATCCGGCCCGGCTGGCCGGTATCGTGGCAGATGTGCGCAAGGTGATCACGCTGGACGATCCGGTCGGCGCCGAAATGGATAGCCGGGTGCTGGAGAATGGCCTGCGGCTCTCCCGTCGTCGGGTGCCCATCGGGGTTATCGGCGTCATCTACGAGGCGCGCCCCAACGTCACCATCGATATCGCCAGCCTCTGCCTCAAGACTGGCAACGCCAGCATATTGCGTGGCGGGCGCGAGACCTTCCACTCCAATCTGGAGCTGGTGCGGGTGATCCAGCATGCCTTGGCGGCCTCCGGTCTGCCCGAGGCGGCGGTGCAGTACATCGACAACCCGGATCGGGCGCTGGTCGGCGAGTTGCTGCGTCTCGACCGCTATGTGGACATGATCATCCCCCGTGGCGGTGCTGGCCTGCACAAGATGTGCAAGGAGAACAGCTCCATTCCGGTCATCATCGGCGGGTTCGGCATCAGCCATATCTTCGTCGACGAGAGTGCCGATTTGGTGCGCTCTCTGGCGGTCATCGACAACGCCAAGGTGCAGCGCCCCTCCGCCTGCAACGCCCTCGATACCCTGCTGGTGCACGAGAAAGTCGCTTCGACATTCCTGCCGCAGCTGGTGACGCTGATGAACGAGCGCAAGGTGACGCTGGTGGCCGCGCCCAACGCTATGGCGCTGCTGGCGGGTGCCGATAACCTGTGCGAGGCGGGGCCGGAGGATTTCGATACCGAGTGGCTCGGGCTGACCCTGGGGGTCAAGTTGGTGGCGGATGTGAACGAGGCGCTGGCCCATATGCGCGAGCACAACGCCGGCCACTCCGATGCCATCCTGACTAATGATTTGGCCAATGCCGAGCGTTTCGTCAACGGGGCCGGCTCGGCGGCTGTCTATGTCAACGCCTCGACCCGTTTCACCGATGGCGGCCAGTTTGGTCTGGGCGCTGAAGTGGCGGTGTCGACCCAGATGCTGCATGCCCGTGGCCCCATGGGGTTGACCGAGCTCACCAGCTACAAGTGGGTAGGGCAGGCCGATTACCTCAGCCGTGCCTGATAACAGGCTGTTGCAAAAACAAAAATGCCGACCACAGGGTCGGCATTTTTTTCGCTGGCATCGTGCCGATACCACGCAGTGCGCTATCGCACGGGGTTATTCCCCGTGATAGAGCGCCTTGTCACCGTGCTTGAGCACATAACCCTTCCAGATAAAGAGGGTGTAGCCGCTGCCCTGCCACGACCAGTTGCCCTCCGCACCTTGACGGGTCAGCAAGTGCTGCTCGCCGCTTGGTAGATGCAGTTCGGCTTGCGTCTGGTCGGTGTTGAACAGCACGAAGGCGCTGCTGGTCTGGCTGGCATCGGTTGGATTGAGCCGGATACCCTCTTCAAACAGGCGCACACATTTGCCAGTCAGCGCTGACCACTGATAGCCCGCACTGCCGATACAGCCGTGGCTGTCGCGATCGCCGCCCACCAGATGTTGTTCCGGTGTACTGCATGCCGCCAGCAGCAGAGAGGCGGCCATCAGGGTCAAGGTGCGCATGGTTACTCCTGCAGATCCCGTTCGATGACGATGTTGGAGAATCCCAACTCTTTGAAGTAGTTCTCCTGGTAATCCTTCACGCTTTTCTTGTCGCGGCGACAAACCTGAGCCAGCTGGGCCTCCATGGTGTGAAAACTGGTGAGATCCAGCCCTTCGGCAGCGGCGATGGCGTCGTAGATGCTACGGAACTTGTCGTTCGCGTAGCCGATCTCTTTGGCCTGTTTTTTATAGGTGTACGTAATCTTAAAGGCCATCTTGCCCTTCCTTCTTCGATTTGGCTTGCTTGCGCTGAACGTAGAGGTAGAGGCTCTCTACCTTCTCCCGGGCCCATGGGGTCTTGCGCAAGAACTTCAGGCTGGATTTGACGCTGGGCTCATGGGTGAAGCAGCGGATATTGATCTGCTGCCCCAGTTCTTCCCAGCCGTAGTGTTCGACCAGCGCGGTGACGATGGCTTCCAGCGTCAGCCCGTGCAGCGGGTTGTTCTTCTGCGAGGCGTTCGGTTGCTCGCTCATGCCTGCTCCGCCAGCTTGGCAAAGGGCTGACCCATGCGGGTGGTGACCCCGTTGGCCAGATGCGGCTCGAAACCGGCCAGCATACCCGGGCCAAACAGGCAGACGACAGTACTGCCCAGTTTGAACAGCCCCATCTCGGCACCTTTTTGCAATGTAATGGCCTCGTCGCCAGTGTAGTCCCAGCGCACCACCTTTTTCTCTTTGGTCGGCGCAATGTTGCCGGCCCAGATGGTCTCGATGCTGGCCACGATAGTGGCACCGACCAGCACCAGCGCCATGGGGCCGTGCGGGGTGCGGAAGGTGGCCACCACCCGCTCGTTGCGGGCAAACAGGTTCGGCACGTTCTCGGCGGTGAGCGGGTTGACGGAGAAGAGATCCCCCGGCACGAACACCATGCTCTCCAGCACGCCGTCCAGCGGCATGTGGATGCGGTGGTAATCCTTGGGCGCCAGATAGATGGTGGCGAAGTCGCCATCCTTGAACGGCGCAACCAGATCCTCATAGCCGCCCAGCAGCTCGCGAGCGCTGTAGTCGTGGCCCTTGGCCTGGATGATGCGACCCTGCTGGATGGGGCCGAGCTGGCTGACGGTGCCATCGACCGGCAGCGCCAGAGTCATGGCATCTTCTACCACGGGGCGGATACCGGGCTTGAGCTCGCGGGTGAAGAACTCGTTGAAGCTCTTGTAGTGGGCCGGGCTCTCGTGCAGCGCCTCGCTCATGTCGACCTGGTACTGCTTGATAAAAGCCTCGATCACCTTGGTGGTGATGTTGCCCGCTTCGGCGGCGGCAAACTTGCCGATCAGACGGGAGAGGGCGTGCTTGGGCAGACAGTATTGACCGGCAATTTTCAGGTTGTCAGTAATGCTCATGTTCATCATCAACGTAGGTTTATTAGGGTCACAGGCGCGCTTGTTGGCGACCGTGACGAGCTTCCTGCATGGTTTCCAGGATGCGGTGATAGTTGTGGAAGCGATCGGCGCTGATGGCGCCACTGTCGACTGCCGCCCGCAGGGCACAGCCGGGATCGTCCTTGTGGGTACAGTCGCGGAACTTGCAGCCACCCAGATAGTCGCGAAACTCGACGAAGCACCAGGTGATGCGGTCGGCTTCCAGATGCCAGAGGGCGAACTCGCGGATCCCGGGGGAGTCGATGAGATCGCCGCCGCTGGGGAAGTGGTAGAGCCGCGCCGTGGTGGTGGTGTGCTGGCCGAGTCCCGAGTTTTCGGAGATCTCGCCGGTGAGTACATCCAGCCCCGGCATCAGGGCGTTGGTGAGCGACGACTTGCCCACCCCGGACTGGCCAACGAAGATGCTGATCTTGTCGGTCAGAGCGGCTTTAAGCTCATCCAGCCCTTCGCCGCTCTCGCAGCTCACCAGCAGCACCTCGTAATTGAGTTTGCGGTAGGTTTCGAGCTGGCTTTCGATGCGCGCTCTGGCGGCATCATCGAGCATATCGACCTTGTTCAGCACGATGAGGGGGCGGATCTCCACATCCTCGGCGGCCACCAGATAGCGGTCGACGATGTTGGTGGAGAACTCGGGCATCACCGCCGAGACGATGATGATCTGGTCGATATTGGCGGCGATGGGTTTGACACCGTCGTAGAAGTCCGGCCGGGTCAGTACCGAGTGGCGCGGATGCACCGCCTCGATGACGCCCGCTGTCGCGGCATTGAGGCCGGGACGCCACACTACCTTGTCGCCACAGACCAGACTGCTGATGCTGCTGCGCCGCAGGTTGCTGCGGTGGATGGTGCCATCGACCGCTTCCACGTCTGCGTGCTGACCAAAACGACTGATCACCACCCCTTCGATGGCGGGGCCAAACAGGGTGTCATCCACCACTGTGGTGTGATCTTTTTGCAGTCGCCGCTCGCGGTTGGCCTGGACGCGTCTTTGTTGACCCAGATTGAGTTTTGCTTTCTTTGCCACTCGATTCGCCAGTTTATGAACAGATCCAAAGCCAGTATGATACATGCAAATTGGCAAAATTCCGCCATTCCTCCCAACAGAGAGAGTAATCATGACAGTCAGCGCGCAGAACCTGGTATGGATCGACATGGAGATGACGGGGCTCGACCCCGAAGAGAACGTGGTACTGGAGATTGCCACCATAGTCACCGACAAGGACCTGAACGTGCTGGCCGAAGGGCCGGTGATCGCCATTCATCAGAGTGATGAAGAGCTGGCCAAGATGGACGACTGGAACGTCAACACCCACACCAAGAGCGGTCTGGTGGCCCGGGTCAAGGCGAGCCAGCATGACGAGGCGAAAGCCGTTGCCGAGACCCTCGCGTTCATTCGCCAGTGGGTGCCGGAGCGCACCAGCCCGCTGTGCGGCAACAGCATCGGTCAGGATCGCCGCTTCATGGTCAAGCACATGAGCGATCTGGAAGCTTTCTTCCACTATCGCAACGTCGACGTCAGCACCATCAAGGAGCTGGTACGCCGCTGGCAGCCGGAATTGCTGGATCAGTTCAAGAAGAGCGGCACCCACCAGGCGCTGGACGACATCCGCGAATCCATCGCCGAGCTGCAGTTCTATCGCAGCCACGTCTTCAAGATCTGATTCCCCGGCAAGGGGTTGTCATGCGCTGGCTGCTAAAATCGACAGTTCGGCCAGCTTTTGAGCGAACGCGCGCAACCAGACAAAAAAGCCCTTGCAATTGGAATGACTGCTCTTATAATTCGGCTCCCGTACAGTAGCGCAAGCAACCAAATGCTGTACGGCCTGTTTTAAGGTAGTTGCGGGAATAGCTCAGTTGGTAGAGCACGACCTTGCCAAGGTCGGGGTCGCGAGTTCGAGTCTCGTTTCCCGCTCCAAAAATCTGATGATGACACTGGTGCAAACCAGCCCGATGCGGGAATAGCTCAGTTGGTAGAGCACGACCTTGCCAAGGTCGGGGTCGCGAGTTCGAGTCTCGTTTCCCGCTCCAATCATCAGCCAGCCTAAAGACAACCAAATTGTTGCGGGAATAGCTCAGTTGGTAGAGCACGACCTTGCCAAGGTCGGGGTCGCGAGTTCGAGTCTCGTTTCCCGCTCCAAAAAATTTGTAAGTGATATTCCGATGCGGGAATAGCTCAGTTGGTAGAGCACGACCTTGCCAAGGTCGGGGTCGCGAGTTCGAGTCTCGTTTCCCGCTCCAATCACTTGCAGATGACATTCTGTTGCGGGAATAGCTCAGTTGGTAGAGCACGACCTTGCCAAGGTCGGGGTCGCGAGTTCGAGTCTCGTTTCCCGCTCCAAACATTTGTAAGTGACATTCCGTTGCGGGAATAGCTCAGTTGGTAGAGCACGACCTTGCCAAGGTCGGGGTCGCGAGTTCGAGTCTCGTTTCCCGCTCCAATCACTTGTAAATGACATTCTGTTGCGGGAATAGCTCAGTTGGTAGAGCACGACCTTGCCAAGGTCGGGGTCGCGAGTTCGAGTCTCGTTTCCCGCTCCAATCTCTCTTCGAAGTTTTCATAATCCCTTTGAATTTCCCCTCACATCGCGCTGCGATGCTTTGTCGTATCTGGCGTTTACTCAGCGTGTCTCTGCTACCTCCTACAAACAGGAAGGCGGTACGAGTTCATTGTGCGGGTTGTACGTGGGAAAGGTGGTTGGCAGGAAGAATTGCGGGCAAAAAAAAGAGGAGGGGCCTTGGCTCCTCCTGCATGATTCACTGGCGCGGGCTTAGACCAGAGTAACGTTCTCAGCCTGAGGGCCTTTTTTGCCCTGGGTCACAGTGAACTGGACTTTTTGACCTTCAGCCAGGGTTTTGAAACCGGTGCTCTGGATGGAGGAGAAGTGAACGAATACGTCCGGACCCTGGGATTGTTCAATAAAGCCAAAACCCTTGGTTTCGTTGAACCATTTTACCTGGCCGGTGCGAATGTCAGACATGTGCTAAATCCTATCAATAACAAAATGAAACTAAGCCCGTGCTGGGCTGCATTTGCCTTGCAAGCAGGGGTTGGCTCATGACTGACCACGTCTCTTTGTCCCAGTAGCACGTAGAACAATCCCTGTCTAAAGCACAAACGATTGTACGTTAGCGCCGATCCTTGTCAATTTGACCCCTTTCGTTTTTTGAACAAGCTAAAAATATTGTGAAGTCAGTAGCTTATTTGAAGATATTTGACTGAAAAAAAACGGGAGGCCAGCGCCTCCCGTGTTGTTATTCCTTGAGGGCAAACCCTTCGCCCTGCCGGTCGTAGCGGTAGACTGCCTGACCGTAGGAGCGGATCTCCACCCGCTGGATGCGGCGGGTGTCGTCCACCAGGATGAAGATAGAGCGGCCCGATTGCAGGCGGGTCAGGGGGCGATCCGGCCCCTCGATGGCGATCAGGCGGCTCAGCTCGGCACCCGGCAACTCGAATTTGCGCCAGATGGAGTAGAGGGTCTCACCCGCCTGCACATCGTGTTGCAGCCAGGTACCGTTGACCTTCTCTTCGACTGGTTTGGCTGCCGCGGGGGCACTGCCTGCCGCGCCATTACCGACAGTTAGAGCTTGAGCAGGTACGGCCAGCGGCACTTCCAGCGAGCCTGAAGGGGCTGCTTTGGGGGCGGATGGTACTGGCTCCCAGGCAAGCACCAGCAACCAGAGCGGGATCAGGATCAGCAGACCAATGGTGTTTTTGCGGGGCAGCGGGCTGGACAGCTTGAATTTGCCTGCTTTGGCATCCTGGCGGCGTTGGCCGAGGTTGCTCATCCCTTGGCCAAAACGTTGGCGCAGGGACAGCGTCGCGGCATTGATGCGATGGAGCAGGGATCCTTGTGATTCGTCTTGGCGACGCTGCTGGGCTCGTCTGTTATGGCCTCGTGGGCGACGGTCCGGGGTGGGCACGGCATTTACCTCTCACTACATTGCCTGCCATCAGGCAAATTCGTCGCCTATGGTAAACGGACTCGCCCCCGAGGGGGAGAGTCCTGATGCGGAAAATTATCAGCTGAGACGAAATTGACCCAATAATTGCTGCAATTTGTCGGCCGCCTGACGCAAAGCCTGACTGGCTTTGGCCGTTTCGGTCGCATCCTGAGCAATGTCGTTGGCCAGTGCGTTGGTTTTTGACAGGTTGCCGGAGACGGTTTCTGAGACCGAGCTCTGCTCTTCGGCGGCGGAGGCGATCTGATAGGTCATGTCGTTGATGGTGGAGATGGCCTGGTAGATGCTGCCGAGCGCCTCTTCCGCCAGATCCGCTTCGCTCACCGCCTGATGGGTCAGCTGCTGGCTCTGGGTGATGGCGTTGACTGCATTGGTGGAGCTGAGGCGGATCTTCTCTATCAACTCCTGGGTGTTCTGTACCGCCTGCTGGGTATTGCCCGCCAGTTTGCGCACCTCATCGGCGACTACCGCAAAGCCGCGGCCCTGTTCGCCAGCCCGGGCAGCCTCGATGGCGGCGTTGAGGGCCAGCAGGTTGGTCTGATCGGCAATCCCCTGAATGACGGTGAGTATGCTGGTGATCTGGGCGCTGTCGTGAGCCAGCCCTTCGACCACTTCGGCCCCTTTACCGGCTTCCGCCGCGACCTTGTGCATCGACTGGATCACCTGCTGGAAGCGCTCCTTGCCCTGATCGGCTGCGCCTTGCGCCTGTTTGGCCGAGTCGGCGGTGTTGTTGGCGTGGGTGGCGACCTCCTGGCTGACGTAGGACATCTCCTGCACCGCGGTCAGCATCTGCTCCATCTCCGCCTGATGGTGCTGAAGGTTGTTGTCGGTCTGGCCGGCGATGCGATCGGTATCACCGGCGTAGCGGTTCACCTCACTGGCAGTCTTGAGCACATCCCCGAGCAATCCTTGCAGCTTGTCGATAAAGCGGTTTATCCCCTTGGCGAGATCCCCCAGCTCATCCACCGAGCGGGTTGCGAGGCGCTTGGTGAGATCCCCTTCACCATCTGCGATGTCATCCACCAGGCTGACCATCTGACGGATGGGGCCGGTGATGCTGCGGGCAATCACCAGCATGGTGACCAGCGCCAGCACCAGCACTATAAAGGCGCCCACCAATTGCTGGGTCATGGCTGCCTGGTTCATGTCGCTCAGCTGGCTCTCCAGCTGATCGGCTCCCGCCAGAACCACCTTGTAGGGCAGGGTGACGATGATGGCCCAGTTGCGGCTCATTCCCGGCACCATGATGGGGACGGAAATACGGAATGACTCGTCCAGCTCCTGACGCTGAACTTCCGGTTTCAGGTACTGCTGCCACTGGTTGCCCAGCACCTTACTTGCGCTGCTACCGAGCAGGCTGGCATCGCCGCTGGTGCCGGTGATGACACCGGCGGCGCTGACGATCAGGGTTTCGCCCTTGCCGTCATAGATGTTGCTGTTGAGGCTCTTGGCCTGACGGCTGATGGAGTCCACCGCCAGATCCAGCGCGGCGATCCCCTTGAACTGACCATCCACCATGATGGGGGTGGTGATCGTGCTCACCAGCACCTGCTGACCGTTGATATCCACCTTGAAGGGATCGATGAGGCAAGAGCGTCCTTCCCGCTTCGGGCAGGCGTAGTAGTCGTTGGCGGGATTGCCGAATTCGTCCGGGTCGGTTTTTTCGATGGAGAGCAGCAGATCGGTACCGATTTGATCCTTGTCGCGATAGAAGTAGGGCACGAAGCGCCCCTTGTCGTCACTGCCCAGCGCACTCTGGCCAGCAAAGCTGGCATCCTGACCGTCGAAACCGTTGGGTTCGAAGCCGGCGAAGGCGCCATAGAGTTGGGGTTCAAGGGCGAGCTGCGCCTTGAGCAGGTCGGTGGCCTGCTGGCGATCCAGCGGCAGTTTGCCCTGTTGTTGCAGGGCGAGGGCGCTGGCCATCTGCTGGGTGTAGGAGAGCCCTTTTTGCAGCAGCTGGGTGATGGTTGCCGCCTCGGCGCGGGCATTGGCGCTGACCTTCTGCCATGCCTCCTGCTGCAGCGCTTCACGGCTGGAGCTGATGGTGAGTTGTTGGGTCTGTTGGCCGGAGTATTGGTTGAGCAGGATCAGGATGACCAGGGCTACGGTCATGGCGATCCCGGCCATCACTAGAATGCGATTCTGGATAGAACGGAACTGCATTGTCTCTTCCTTGTTCGTGAGAGTGTGGTGAGCGTTATTTGGGTATCGACCGGAGGAGGCAGCTCTCCAGCATTGTGCATAGCAAATCGGAAACGGGGCTTCTGTTTTGCGATCCTCTTCAAATATCGGGCTACAGATGCAAATGGTGACAGATTTAATCCCCTACTTTAGCCCGCAATGGCGTCATGGTTTTCCCATCCGTGATTGTCGGTGCTAAAATGCGACGGTTTTTTTAACGAATTGGCCCAAGGCCCTCTACACAAGGCTTAAAGATGAAAGTCAAAACCCGTTTTGCTCCCAGCCCGACCGGCTTTTTGCATGTCGGCGGTGCCCGTACCGCACTCTATTCCTGGTTGTTTGCAAAGAACCAGGGCGGTGAGTTCGTGCTGCGTATTGAGGATACCGACCTGGAACGTTCCACTCAGGAGGCGATCGACGCCATCATTGAGGGCATGGAATGGCTGGAGCTGAACTGGGATGAGGGCCCCTACTACCAGACCAAGCGCTTCGATCGCTACAACGGTCTGATCGACGAGATGCTGGCCGATGGCCGCGCCTACAAGTGCTACTGCTCCAAAGAGCGTCTGGAAGCGCTGCGTGAAGGCCAGATGGCCAACGGCGAGAAGCCCCGTTATGACGGCAAGTGCCGCGACCACGCCCACGATCACCCTGCCGATGCACCGCACGTGATCCGCTTCCGCAACCCGACCGAAGGTTCCGTGGTGTTCGATGACCACGTCCGTGGCCGCATCGAGTTCGCCAACACCGAGCTAGACGATCTGATCATCCGCCGTACCGACGGCGCGCCGACCTACAACTTCTGCGTAGTGGTTGATGACTGGGATATGGAGATCACCCACGTGGTGCGTGGCGAAGACCACATCAACAACACCCCGCGCCAGATCAACATCTACAAGGCGCTGAACGCGCCGGTGCCGGAGTTTGCCCACGTCTCCATGATCCTGGGTGACGACGGTGCCAAGCTCTCCAAGCGCCACGGTGCTGTCTCCGTGATGCAGTACCGCGACGACGGCTACCTGCCAGAAGCGCTGCTGAACTATCTGGTACGTCTGGGCTGGTCCCACGGAGATCAGGAGATCTTCAGCCTGGAAGAGATGATCAAGCTGTTCAGTCTGGATGCCATCTCCAAGTCCGCCTCTGCCTTCAACACCGACAAGCTGCTGTGGTTGAACAACCACTACATGCGCAGCCTGGATTCTGCTTATGTGGCCAAGCATCTGGCATGGCACATGGAAAACCAGAAGATCGACACCAGCAATGGCCCGGCGCTGGCCGAGGTGGTCACCCTGCTGGCCGAGCGCTGCAACACCCTGGTCGAGATGGCCGCCCAGAGCCGCTATCTGTTCGAAGAGTACGAAGCCATTGACGAGGTGGCTGCCAAGAAGCACCTGCGTGGCGTCGCTGCCGAGCCGCTCACCTTGGCCAAAACCAAGCTGGCTGCACTGGATAGCTGGACCACCGAAGCGCTGCACGAACTGATTGAAGCGACAGCCGCCGAACTGGGTCAGGGTATGGGCAAGGTTGGTATGCCGCTGCGTGTGGCCGTCACCGGTCTGGGCCAATCCCCTGCCATCGACGCCGTGATGGCACTGGTGGGCAAGGAGCGCGTACTGGCGCGTATCGACCGCGCACTGGCTTACATCGAAGCCCGCATGGCTGCCGAGTAAGTGCTGCCGATGTGGCAGGCGAGGGGATAACCCCGCTCTGCCACATGCTGAATAGCAAAAATCCGAAGCCACAGGTTTCGGATTTTTTTATGGTCAGAGAGGCGGCGGGGCATAATGGCGGTCATGCTCGACCAAGGAAAGCTGTCACGCGAGCTTGAAGGACTGGATCTGGCTGTCGAGCTCCTTGCTGTGCTGCTCGACCAGCTCGGAGGCCTCTTGCAGTTCGCGCAGCACCACCACGGAGCCTTCGGCGATCTGTTTGACCTGTTCCAGATTACCGCGCATCTCTTCGGCGACCGAGCTCTGCTGCTCGGAGGCGGCGGCGATGTGGCGGTTCATGTCGGCGACACCCTGTACCCGCTGCACTATGGTGGCGAGCTGGGTACCGGCCTGGGTCACCTGTTCCACCCCCTTGTCGGCCTGCTGTACGCTTTGGGCCATCAGCTCGCCAGCCTGATGGGCATTGCTCTGCAGCTGTTCGATCATCTTCTGGATTTCGACGGTGGCGGCCTGAGCCCGGTTGGCCAGCTCACGCACTTCGGAGGCCACCACGGCAAAGCCACGACCCGCTTCACCGGCGCGGGCCGCTTCGATGGCGGCGTTCAGGGCCAACAGGTTGGTCTGCTCCGAGATGCCGCGAATGGTGTCGACTACCGAGCCAATGCGCTCGACCCCCTGCTCCACCTCGTTGACCACGGTGGCGGAACGCTGGATGTTGCCGGAGAGGGTGTCTATGGTGCTGACGGTGTCGGCCACGCAGCGGCTCCCCTCTTCCGCCAGTTGGCTGGTCTCGGCGGTGGCGTGAGAGGCCTGATCCGCATGGGCGGCAACTTCGCGAATGGCGCCGACCATCTGGCTCATGGCGCTGGCCAGCTGTTCGATCTGGGTGAACTCTTCGTTGATCGCTTCGTTGGCCTCTTCCATGCAAAGGGTCACCTGGGAGGCGATGTCGTTGAGCTCCTTGCAGGCGGCGCGCTGGTTGCCAAACACCTCTTTGAGATTCTCCTGGGAGTGGGAGACCGCCTTGGCGATGTCACCGAATTCGTCACGAGACTTGAGCAGTACCTTGTGGCTGAGGTCCCGCTTGGCGAAGCGCTCCAGCAGGCCCACCAGATAGTGCACCTGCTTGACCATCAGGCGGGAGCCGGTGAGCAGCAGGATCACGAACAGCAGCCCCATGATGGCGGTCTCCATCAGACCGGTCCAGAGCAGGCGATTGGAGATCGCATCCGCCTTGGCGGGATCGAGCCCTTCGCTGAGCAGGGTCGCTTCCAGATTGTTGGCGTCAAACCAGAGTTTTGTCAGTAGCAGGAGGGTACTGAACACCATCAGCAGCACCACTTTTGGTACCAACCGGATGTTGCTCATTCTTTTCTCCAGCAGGTTCAGCTGCATTGTCATTCTCCTTTTAAAAGCCGTTTTTTCCTTTGTCCTCAGGACTATCGGCATTATCTTCTCTTTTATTAATTTGCACTGTGCTTAAAGTTGGAAAATGTATGCGACATCACTTAACTCATCTGCGGGCGATGGATCTGCTGATGGCATTTCTGTCGATTATCTCGGTTGTGCTGGTGACGGCCCGCTGGTGGGGCCATGAGAGCCTGACACCACAGACCCTGCAGCTCTTCTATGACCTCGACAGTCTGATCTGCTACTTCTTCCTCGCGCACTTTGCTTATGGCTGGATCCGGGCCTCCGATCGCAAGGCCTATTTCAAGGCCAACTGGATCTATCTGCCGGGTAGCCTGCCGATGGCGGAGCAACTGCGCTGGGCGCGGTTGATCCAGCTGTGGCGGGTCTATCAGCTGTTCAAGGAGCACCCGGATCTCTGGGCCATGTTCCGTCGCGAGCGCAACGAGACCACCCTCTCCGGTATCCTGTTTCTGTTCTTCCTGCTGCTGGGGGTGGGCTCCGGCGTCATGTACTGGATTGAGTCAGGCCAGCCCGGCAGCCAGATTGAGACACCTTACGACGCGTTCTGGTGGACGCTGGTGACCCTCTCGACAGTGGGTTACGGGGATCTGGTGCCCAAGACCGAGGAGGGGCGGTTTGTCGCCAGCCTGCTGATCCTGTTCGGGGTCGGTCTGTTCGGTGCCATCAGCGGTTTCATGGCCAGCCTGTTTTTGCAGCCCAACAAGGGGGATGGCGAGACCGACAAGTGGCGTCATCACTACAACAATCAGCAAGAGGAGCTGCTGCGGGAGATCCGCGCCCTGCGCAGCGAGGTGCAGGAGCTGAAAAACAAGTGAGACCGCAGACGGGCAAGTTGCGAGTTGACTCGCAACTCTGCGCTCTTTAATCCGGGGGAGGTGCTTTTTCTTTGCTTGTCCTTTAACCTGCTGGCGGCTTAACATTCAACCTCTTGTCCAAACCTGAAAAAGAGAACCGATCGACCATGCGCGCCCTTCTCGGGATTTTGATCTGCTTGTGTGCCCAACAGGCACTGGCCGATACCCGTTATGTTTCAGACAACATCTTTACCTATATCCACAATGGCCCGGGTACCCAGTACCGGATCCTTGGCAGCGTCAAGGCTGGTGAACCGCTGGAGGTAAAGGCGGTGAACAGCGAGGCCGGTTTCACCCAGGTGGTGGACGGTCGTGGCCGCGAGGGGTGGATCAAGAACAGCGAACTGCAGAGCCAGATCAGCCTGCGCGAGCGTCTGCCCCAGGTGGAAAAAGAGCGCGATGAGCTTAAAGATCGCCTGCAGAACCTTAACGGTGACAACGAGAAACGCTTCACCGAGAAGGATGGCCAGATCGCTGCCCAGAGCAAGGAGATCGCCGCCCTCAAGGCTCAGCTGGTCAGTCAGGGTGAGGAGATGAGCAATCTCAAAGAGCAGAATGATGCCCTGACCCAGAGCTACGACAACCAGGAGCACGACATGCAGATGGACTGGTTTATCCGTGGTGGTGCCATGGTGGGGGCCGGTATTCTGCTTGGCATCCTGCTGCCGATGCTGCCCCGTCGTCGCAGCCGCGGCGATCGCTGGATGAACTGACTACATCTGGCTGAATGAATTGCTTAGAAGGGTCGCCGTGGCGGCCCTTCTTTTTTTGGGGCGTATTGGGCGGAATGCGTGGCTGCTTTGCGATAGAGCGGCGGCAGATCGTATACAAAATGAAGTCAGATGACCCTCACGCATGCTGGCGTATTAGCTTCAAAAGGGAATTCATGGGGGGAATGAGCGATCTTTGTTAAAGAGTGGCAACAAATTCATTTCATATAGGGTGCAACATTGTATACATTATCGGCGTTTCGGCGGCGCGTCCGCCTTTGTCGATATCAGCCCTAGGGCGTACAGGAAGACCCCATATGTTCAAAGCTACTCAAGTGCTTGCCGCTGACTATATCCCCTCTGATCTGGCCGCCCTGCGCGAAGCCATCACCCAGAACTATGTGGTGGATGAAAATGCCTATCTGGCCGAACTGTCGGCCATGCTGCCGGGGGATGGCGCCTCGCTGGAGCAGGTGACCCAGCGTGCCCGTACTCTGGTGACCAAGGTGCGCAAGGAGAGCGGCTCCGGTGACGGTATCGACGCCTTCCTGCAGGAGTACAGCCTGGATACCCAGGAGGGGATCATCCTGATGTGTCTGGCCGAGGCGCTGCTGCGCATTCCCGATGCCGAGACCGCCGATGCCCTGATCAAGGACAAGCTCTCCGGCGCCAACTGGTCATCCCATTTCCGCAAGAGCGACTCTACTCTGGTCAACGCCTCCACCTGGGGGCTGATGCTGACCGGCAAGATCATCAAGCTCGACAAAAAGCTGGACGGCAACCCGGCCAACCTGCTGGGGCGCATGGTCAACAAGCTGGGGGAGCCGGTGGTGCGCTCTGCCATGTATGCCGCCATGAAGATCATGGGCAAGCAGTTCGTGCTGGGGCGCGACATGAAGGAGGCCCTCAAGGCGAGCCGCAAATCCCGCGAGCTGGGCTACACCCACACCTACGACATGCTGGGTGAATCGGCACTGACCATGCAGGATGCCGACAAGTATCTGACCGATTACCGCAACGCCATTGAGGCGGTGGGCAACGAGCGGATCAGCGACGGCGGCCCGGCCCCCTCCATCTCCATCAAGCTCTCGGCGCTCCATCCACGCTATGACGTGGCCAACCGCGAACGGGTGCTCGGCGAAATGTGTGAGCGGCTGGTGGGGCTGGTGCGGCTGGCCCGCGACAAGGATGTGGCCATAAGCATCGATGCCGAGGAGATGGACCGCCTCGAGCTGTCGCTGGACTTGTTCGAACAGCTCTACCGCTCCGACGCCAACCGCGGCTGGGGCAAGCTCGGCATGGTGGTGCAGGCCTACTCCAAGCGTGCGCTGCCGGTACTCTGCTGGCTCACCGCCCTGGCTCGCGAGCAGGGTGACCTCATTCCGGTGCGACTGGTAAAAGGCGCCTACTGGGACAGCGAACTGAAATATGCCCAGCAGGCGGGCCTGCCCGGCTACCCGCTCTTTACCCGCAAGGCGGGCACCGATATCTCCTACCTCGCCTGCGCCCGCTACCTGCTGAGCGAGCCGACTCGCGGCTTTATCGCCCCCCAGTTCGCCACCCACAACGCGAATACCGTGGTCAGCATTCTGGAGATGGTCGGTGATCGTCAGTTTGAATTCCAGCGCCTGCACGGCATGGGGGAGGAGCTGCACAACGCGGTGCTGAACGACAATCCCGGCCTGCACTGTCGCATCTATGCGCCGGTCGGCGCCCACAAGGATCTGCTGCCCTATCTGGTGCGCCGCCTGTTGGAGAACGGGGCCAACACCTCCTTCGTTCACAAGCTGGTGGACCCCAACACCCCGGTGGATTCGCTGGCCGAGCATCCGCTGCGCACCCTCAAGCGCTACTCCGGCTTTGCCAACGACCGCATTCCGCAGCCGGTGAACCTCTTCACCGACCGCAAGAATTCCAGCGGCGTCAACATGAATATCCTCTCCATCCAGCGCCCCTTCTTCGCCCGCTTGAAAGAGCTGGAGAGCAAGCAGTGGCTGGCGGGCCCCATCGTCGATGGCGAGACCCTCAAGCGCAGCGAGGCACGCACCGTGCTGAGCCCGCAGGATGTGAGCCTCACCGTCGGCAAGATCCACTGGGCCGACGAGCAGGCGGTGGAGCAGGCCTTGGCATCTGCCCACGCCGCCTTCCCGCGCTGGCGCGAAACCCCGGTGAGCGAGCGGGCCGCCGCGCTGGAGAAGCTGGCAGATCTGCTGGAAGCGAACCGCGAGCAGTTCGTCTCCCTCTGTACCCGCGAGGCGGGCAAGCTGCTGCAAGATGGCATCGACGAGGTGCGTGAAGCGGTCGATTTTTGCCGCTACTACGCGGTGCAGGCCCGCAGCCTGATGGGGCAGGCGACCCTGCTGCCCGGTTATACCGGCGAGCAGAACGAGCTGTTCCTGCAGGGGCGCGGTGTCTTTGTCTGCATTAGCCCGTGGAACTTCCCGTTGGCGATCTTCCTCGGCCAAATTGCTGCTGCGCTGGCCACCGGCAACACCGTTATCGCCAAACCGGCGGAGCAGACCGGCCTTATCGCCCATCTGGCGGTGACTCTGGCCCATCAAGCTGGTATTCCGGGCGACGTGCTGCAACTGCTGCCCGGTGACGGCGCCATCGTGGGTGCCAAGTTGACAGCCGATCCGCGTATCGGCGGCGTATGCTTCACCGGCTCCACCGAGACCGCCAAGCTGATCAACATGACCCTGGCCCAGCGCGATGGCGCCATCCTGCCGCTTATCGCCGAGACTGGCGGTCAGAACGCCATGATCGTCGACTCCACCGCGCTGCCGGAGCAGGTGGTGCGCGACGTGGTGAGCGCCGCCTTCCAGAGCGCCGGTCAGCGCTGCTCTGCCCTGCGGGTGCTCTACCTGCAGGAGGAGATCGCAGAGCGGGTGCTGGAGATCCTCACCGGCGCCATGCAGGAGCTGAAAGTGGGCAACCCGGCCGAGCACAACACCGACGTCGGCCCGGTGATCGATGCCGATGCCAAGGCCGGTCTCGATGCTCACCTCGCCTACATGATCCCGCGTGCTCGCCTGATTGCGCAGGCGCCGATGCCCGCCGCGACCATGGAGGGACACTTCGTCCAGCCGACCGCGCTGGAGATTGGCTCCATCCGCGAGCTGGCCAAGGAGCAGTTCGGCCCCATCCTGCACGTGGTGCGCTATGCCACCCGGGATCTGGACAAGGTGATCAGCGACATCAACGGCACCGGCTACGGTCTGACGCTGGGGATCCACAGCCGCAACGAATCCCACGCGGAGGAGCTGGCGAGCCGCATCAACGTGGGCAACGTCTACATCAACCGCAACCAGATCGGCGCCATGGTCGGGGTGCAGCCGTTCGGCGGGCAGGGGCTCTCCGGCACCGGCCCCAAGGCGGGTGGCCCCCACTATCTCGGGCGGTTTGTTACCGAGAAGACCCGTACCATCAACACCACTGCAGTGGGCGGCAACGCCTCCCTGTTGGCGATGGGCGATGCCTGATCCGCGTCGATAGAGGCCGGATTCGGGATACCGGATAACAGCAGGCCGCCTTCGGGCGGCCTCTTTGTTGATGTGCTCCTCTTGCTCGCCGGTTTTGGCCCCGGCGGGACGAAGATCGGAGGCGATTTTGTTGTGGCGGCGGGTCGTCAGTGGCGCTTGCCAGTCGTAAGATGGGGCCCATTCGCGCTATTTTGCCCCTGCTGCAGCCTGCTGTGACCGTGGCGTTGTTTAATCTGACTTAACGAGAGTGTTTATCCGATGTCATTAACTGAACAAGCTCGCTGGTTTGTCGTGGCGGGTGACCATCAAATCCTGCTCGATGAGGCGGGTCAGGTGCCGAGCGGCGTGAAGGCGTGCCTGCCCGCAGCGCTTGCCGGTGCCCGTTTCGAGCGTTTTGACGAGTGGCAGGGGCAGCCCTGCTATCTGCTGGATCTGGGGGCTGAGGCCGCCACGACTATGAT